>JADCFR010000441.1 GCA_020249415.1 Roseomonas sp.
GCATCATGGCTTCCTTCATGGCCGGTGTCGGGCGGGTTTGCGTATCGGAGTATAGGTTGATGCGCACAGGCGGCGCACCTGGCGGCGGACGGTTCGGAGCATGGACCATGGCGGTATTCCTTTTATTCTAAGCATTTTCAAGCCAAGTGGACTCACTTGGCGACTCGGAAAATGCGAGCAAACAAACCATTTAGAGCGTATCCGGGGAGCGGATGCGAACCGGAGACGCTCTAATTACGCAGGATGCAACGTGCTGAGGCTTTCTGCCAGGGGGTGGCCCTGGCTTCCTGGCCGGTTCATCTCGGACGGGGTGGCATCCGGGCGTCATGCCGACACTGCCTACAGCTTCGGCGGGTCCACCAGATTATAAGCTGCCATGGCGTGCGTGAACGGCCGGCTCGACCACGTATGACGAGAGTGGCCGATCCACGCGGAAATCAGGCCATGAATTTCAGCAGCCTGTCAAAGTCTGGCCGATCGCTGGTTCCCACGGCGCATATCGGCTTCGCAGCTACGCAACAGCCAAGCGGTCGGGAGGGATCAACCGCGGCGCAGCAGGATAATGGATTCGCCATTATCCTGATCAGTGATGCTGACCACCTTATGCCCCTGTTCCTCAGCCGTCAGCGGCACATTGCGGCGCGGTTCCGCCCCGCGCAGCCTGATCTCCAAAACCTGTCCGGGTCTCATTTGGTCCAATGCCAGGCGCACGAGGACAAACGTCATCGGACATGTTTCCAATGAGATATCAATCTGGTGATCCGGCTTGGCCAGGGTGCCACACATCGCAACGGTTGTGGTTGGCATCAAGTATTCCTCTTTTGGGATGTGTCGGCCCATCCAACATGTCCAAGATGAATTCATGAATCATTACTTGCTTTATTTGCGCAAGAAAACTAGGAAAATCCCATGTCCGAAATCAAATCTGCCTCCAATATCCTGGCGCTCACCGCGCAGATCGTCTCAGCGCATGTGGCGCATAATGCCGTTGCGGCTTCCGCCCTGCCTGGCTTGATCCAGGAAGTCCACCGGACATTGTCCGCCATTGAAAGCGCCCCGACACCCGTAGCGCAGCGCCCGGAACCGGCGGTACCCATCGCCAAATCAGTGACACCGGAATTCATCATTTGCCTGGAAGACGGCAAGAAGATGAAGATGCTGAAGCGCCATTTGAAGACCTCCTTCAATATGACGCCGGAACAATATCGCGAACGCTGGGGATTGTCGCTGGATTACCCCATGGTGGCACCGCGATATGCCAAGCAGCGTTCCTCCCTCGCCAAGAAGATCGGCCTTGGCACCAAGCCCCGGAAACGCCGCGGCGCTGCCGCCTGACCGCCTGATTTGGCGATCAGGCGATTTATCCTATAATCCGGGTTGCGGTTGTTGACCCTGGGGCTGTCCCGGAACGGGGCCGCCCTGGGACGGGATGCTGATGCCGATCAACAGAGACGAAGCAGCGTCGCCCGAAGCGGGCTTTGAGGAATTGCGCGCCGGCAATCTGGGCGTGCGCCTTGCGCTGACCGCTGATGAGATAGATGCGGTGCAGGCGCTCCGCTTTCGTGTTTTCTATCAGGAAATGGGTGCGCGTGCCGATGCCGCCACCGCTGCCAGCCATCGCGACCGCGATGATTTTGACGCCGTGGCGGATCATTTGCTTGTGGTGGATCATGACCGGGGCGAAGGCCCGCAATCGGTCGTGGGCACCTATCGCCTGATCCGGCGCGAAGGCGCGGCAAAGCTTGGGCGCTGGTATTCAGAAAGCGAATATGACGTCTCTCGCCTGCTGGCCTATCCGGCGCCGGTGCTGGAATTGGGCCGATCCTGCGTGGATGGGGCCTATCGTAGCCGTGGCACGCTGCAATTATTGTGGGATGGCATCGCGGCCTATGTCTTCCGCCATGATATCGCGCTGATGTTCGGCTGTGCTTCGCTGCCCGGCACTGATCTGGATGCGCTGGCCGATCAATTGACCTATTTGCATGCCTTCCATCTGGCGCCAGAGGAATTGTGCCCGCGCGCGCTACCGGAACGTTTTGTGGATATGCGCCGGAAGGACCCCGCCAGCATTGACAAGCGCGCCACGCTCGCGGCCTTGCCACCTCTGGTAAAGGGCTATCTGCGCCTTGGCGGTTTTGTCGGCGATGGCGCGGTGCTGGACGAACAATTCAATACCACCGATGTTTCAGTGGTGGTGAAGACTGATCTGGTCACGCAGAAATACCGCAAGCATTACGAACGCAAGCACGCTGATCGGTAAGGAAGTGGCGTGCTTCCTTCTCAGGCATCACGCCATTACGTGATCAGAACGGCAGGATGATATCCAGCAATTCCTGCCCATAGCGCGGGCGCTGCACGTCGCTGATCGTGCCCCGCCCACCATAGGCGATGCGCGCTTCGGCAAGCCGATCATGCCGCACGGTATTGTCTGAGCCGATATCCTGCGGGCGAATGATCCCACCCACCTGCAAATCGCGCAATTCCTGATTGACGCGCACCTGCTGGCGGCCAACCACCACCAGATTGCCATTGGGCAATACCTGGGAAACCGTGGCCGCAACGCGCAGATTGATCTGTTCCGAACGCTTGAGCGTACCCGCGCCCGTCACATCACTGGCCGAGCTTGCGGATACAGCCTTGGAAGGATCAAAGCCGGAAGGGAAAAGCCGGCCAAAGGATGATTCCAAACCAAGCAGATTGGGGATACCCATGCTTTCGCTATTATCGCGATTGCGCTTGGTGGAGTTCTCCAAATCCGCCTCATCCTGGATGGACACCAGAACGGTCACCAGATCACCGACAGAAGCAGCACGCTGATCCCGCAGGAAGGTCCGGCTGCCCTGACGCCAGAGGCTGTTGTTCTGCAAAGGCGGATCGCCCGGATTGGGCATCGGCATGGTCACCGGCCGCCAGCGCGGGTCGGAGGTCGGGTTTTCAATCCCTGCCAATTCCGGACCCTGACCAAGGCGCGAAAGCCGTTCGGCACCGCTGCAGGCAGAAAGGCTTACCGCCGCAAGCAAAAGAAGGGGTAGACGCATCATCAACTCCTTTCCGCTGAGCGGAGCGGACCCGCACCAAGGCTCACCCGCACGCGGCCCGGTCCAATCGCTTCAGCCTCAACCACATTGCGGGAGGAGAGGTTCATCACATTAAGCCGCCCCCCGCGCGGCGCGGCTTCCAGGGCGCGGCCCTGGGTGGTCAGGGAAAGCCCAGGGCCTTCCACAATCATCGTCACAGTTTCATTCTTGGCGATGATATGCGGCACCATCAGATCCGCGCCCATGAAGGGCAGGTCGGTGCTGATGGGGCGACGCAATTGCATCCCCACGACATCTTCCAGGCGTTGTGCCGATCCCGGGCGCACACGTTCAGCGCGAAGCTGCACCAGCTTGGCATCTTCGGGCTTCACCACCTCACCCACTGCAAGCCGCCGCGTCGCCACAACGGCGGGCGTGGTTGCAATGGCGCGCCCCGCGACACGCATGCGAATGCTCGGTACGCCATCCGCCATGACAATCAGGGTTGCCGCAAAACGATTGGAAGTGGTTTCATAATGGCCGCCCTCGGCGGACAGACGCGGTATCGCATTCAGCGGCAGCATGGGCGGTGAGAAGGCAGAAAGCTCCAGCTCGGCATCCGCAGGCAGGCCAAACCCCAAAAGCTCGGCGCGCAGCACCTCAATCGCCGCTTCGCGGGAAAGTGCGCGACCTGGGCGTTCAATGACGCTGCGTTCGGCGCCTGAAATCGGGCGCCAATCAACATTGAAGCGGCGCGCAATCCCGGCAAGCTGTGATGCTTCTATGACAAAGCGCTGCCCAGGATTGGGTGAGGCACCTACCACCACATCGCCCTTCGACGTACCCTCGAAGATATCGGAGATGCGAATAACCTGATCCTCAACAAGGCTATGGGACCGCAGCACCACCGCCTGCGCGCGCGCCCGGCCCGACAGCGCGAGCAACCCGGCAGGCAGGAGAAGGAAGAAGCGCCTATCCATCAGCGCAGCCTCGTGAGGGTGGAGAGCATTTCATCACTTGCTGAAATGACGCGTGAATTCATTTCATAGGCACGCTGCGCGGTGATCAGCGCCGTGATTTCCTGCACTACATTGACGTTGGAGGTTTCGATGAAGCCCTGCAGCACCTGCCCGTAGCCAGCCTGACCGGGTGCGGCCTGCTGCGCATCGCCCGAGCCGGGTGTGGCCAGGAACAGGTTCTCACCAATGGCTTCAAGGCCGCCTTCATTGGCGAAGATCGCAAGCTGGATCTGGCCGACATTCTGTGGCTGCACCTGGCCATCAATCTTCGCCAAAACTTCACCGGTGGCATTGATGGTGACATCACGCGCCGCCGGCGGGATGGTGATGGCGGGCTGCACCGTGAAGCCTTCAGCCGTAACAATGGTGCCCTGTGCCGAAAGCCCAAAAGTGCCATCGCGCGTATAGGCGGTTTCACCTGAAGGCATCAGTATCTGGAAATAACCATTGCCGCGGATCGCGATATCGAAGCGATTTTCGGTCTGTTGCAAATTGCCCTGTTCGCTGATGCGATAAACCGCCGCGGTGCGCACGCCAAGACCAAGCTGCGCGCCGGAGGGCAGCAACGTGCCGGTATCGGCGCTTTGCGATCCGGTGCGGCGCAGATTCTGATAAATCAAATCCTGAAATTCGGCGCGGCGCCGCTTGAAGCCAGTGGTCGAGATATTGGCGATATTGTTCGAAATGACTTCGATATTCGTCTGCTGGGCCTGCATGCCCGTCGCGGCGATTTGCAAGGAACGCATGGTCGTTCTGTCCTATTCCATCTTATGAAGACCGGCGGCGCATGATGCGCTCAACCGAATTGGTGATGCGTTCACCTTCACGTTCGGTGAACATGCTGGCGTATTGGAATTCACGCATTTCCGCCGTCAGACGGGTGATTTCCAGGACCGGCGAGACATTGCTGCCCTCAAGCGCGCCCTGCACCACTTTGGGGCGTTCAACCGGGATCGGCGCCTCATTCTTGGCGTCGAACAGGCGATTACCCTCGGCAATCAGGTTCTGCGGATTCTGAAAGCGTACCAATTGAAGGGTCGCTATTGGTCCATTTTCGCTTTGAATAGCGCCGGTCTTGGTGATCTCGATCTGGGTATCCTGGGCGGAAAACGCGATCGGGCGGTCGCGTGAATCGAGGACCGCATTGCCCTCCTGGTCCACCAAGCGGCCATTGGCGGCGATGGAAAACCGCCCGGCACGGGTGTAGCGCTCACCTTTCGGGGTCTCCACCGCGAAAAAGCCTT
Organism: Roseomonas sp.; assembly: GCA_020249415.1. GTDB lineage: Bacteria > Pseudomonadota > Alphaproteobacteria > Acetobacterales > Acetobacteraceae > Neoroseomonas. The sequence goes on from JADCFR010000441.1 coordinate 5,281, forward strand.
CACCATCTATGGCCACATCCAGCTTGTTACCGGTGGTCTGCAGGGGGCCTGGGCTCATATCGCGCCAGGTTGCGCGGTCTTGGGGGAAGGACATGGAAGAATCCCCCGGCATCCCACCTGCGCCCCGCAAACTGATCATGACCTGGCCGAACACCGGCCGCATCGCCCGAAAGCCCGGCGTATCCGCATTGGCGATGTTATGCGCCAAGGCCTGGGTGGACCTTTCCTGGAGCGATAAGCGCGACATCAGGATATAGCTGGACGAATCCATCAGGGCTCCCTCAATGGGGTCCGGCAGCACGGACCCCTTCTGCCAATGAAATGCAAGGAACCGACGCGAATGGCAGGTTCACAAAAACCTTGGTGCAACCGGCGTGCCATCCTTTATAGTGGATTCTCAGGGCAGTTCTTGCCGGTCAAACCTTTTTGGCTCGGCAACCGCTGCCGCAAGGCTTCCTTAATCGGAAGCTGGCAGAATGGCTTTTGAAGGAGATGTGAATGTCAGGGCAAATTGAGGCCAGTGAGGAAGCGCAGGAGGTCAAGAAAGGCGGTGGGCGCAAGAAGCTCCTGATCCTTGTGGCCGCACCTGTCCTGCTGGTCGCGATCGGGGCCGGGCTTTGGTTCGGTGGCATCCTGCCGCCGCTGCTTGGTATGGGTCAGCCCCCCGCTGCAGCCGAAAACCGGGAACCAGGGCCGCGCGTTGTTACGTTTCTGGATATGCCGGAAATTGTTACCAATCTGAACGCCCCTGGGCGTCGGGCGGTTTTTGTGAAGCTGCGCAGCAAGCTCGAATTGGCGCGGCCTGAGGATGGCGCGATTGTCCAAGCCTCCATGCCGCGGCTGATTGACCTGTTCCAGACCTATCTCAGGGAAGTTCGGCCCGAAGAATTGCGCGGCTCTGCCGGCACGCAACGCCTGCGGGAAGAATTGGTGGCGCGCGCCAATATCGCGGTGGCCCAGGCAGGCCGCGGGGAAGCGCAGCAAATCCGCGTCAATGACGTGTTGTTCCTGGAGATTCTGGTCCAATGAGCGGCACGGGCGAAGAAGAAGACCTCGCCGCGGCCTGGGGCGCGGCGCTTGAGGAGGAAGGGTCCACCGAAGCTGCGGCTGCGCCGGCGGTCGCGGCGGATGCAGCGCGCGTATTGAACCAGGCTGAAATTGACAGCCTTTTGGGCTTTGGGGTCGGACCCACGCGTGAAGCCGAGGAAAGCGGGATCCAAAGGATCATCTCCTCTGGGCTGATTTCCTATGAACGCCTGCCGATGCTGGAGATTGTGTTTGACCGGTTGGTCAGGCTGATGTCCACGACGCTGCGCAATTTCACCTCGGACAATGTGGATGTCTCCATTGATGGCATTGTCTCACTGCGTTTCGGGGATTACCTGAATTCGGTGCCACTGCCCGCCATGTTGGGTGTCACGCGCGCCGATGAATGGGATAATTACGGCCTGGCGGTGGTGGATTCCGCGCTGATCTATTCGGTGGTGGATGTGCTGCTGGGGGGCCGGCGCGGCAC
>JADCFR010000442.1 GCA_020249415.1 Roseomonas sp.
CCGGCATCTCCGGCGCGGCCCGGAGCCTATCGCGCAAACCACGCAGCGCCGGAACATCGCCCGCGCCAAAGCCGCGCCTTGCTGCATCAGCCAAAGCGAGGCGCCGCAGCGCAGCATCGCTCAGCACTGCGCAATCCGGCAGCAGCGCCGCCGCATCCTCAAGCCGGCCGGTGCAATGCAGCACTACATCGCAGCCCGCCGAAAGCGCCGCGCTGGCCAGGTCATTCGCCATCCCAGCCAGTGCGCCCATCGCCAGATCATCCGTAATCAGCAGGCCATCAAAGCCAATCTCGCCCCGGATCACGCGCTGGATCACGGTGGGTGAAAGTGTCGCTGGCAGGCGCGCATCCCAGGCCTCATACAGCACATGCGCTGTCATGGCCCAGGCGCCGCTACCGGCCAGCGCGCGAAATGGCGCGATATCCTGGGCCAGTTCGGCAAACCCCGCGCCAACGCGCGGCAATTCATGATGACTATCCGCCATGGCGCGGCCATGCCCTGGGATATGCTTGATCACGGGAATGCAGCCCGCCGCTTGCAGCCCGGCGATGCAGGCCACGCCAAGCCGCGCAATCTCCTCAGGTGCCGCACTGAAGGCGCGATCACCAATCACCTGATGCGCGCCCGGCAGGCGCAAATCCAGAACGGGCGCGCAGACAACATCCAAACCAACCGCGCGGCACATCGCCCCCATCAGATACGCATTGGCGCGCTCGGCGAGTTCCGGCTCACCTTCAAACCGCGCGGCAGCAGGGAATGCCTCCCATTGCGGCGGCTTCAACCGCGCCACGCGCCCGCCTTCCTGGTCAATCAGGATCGGCGCAGCCGCGCCCAATACATCGCGAATATCATTGGTGAGTGCCCGCAATTGCACTGGGTTCTGGATATTGCGCGCGAATAGAATGGCGCCAAGCGGCGGAAAGCGCCGCCATAGCGCCGCTTCCGCCGCGGTCAGCCGAGGCCCCGCAAGGCCAAGTATCGCGGCCCGTGAAGGCGCCATCTAAAGCCTATCCGCCAATCACCATGCAGGGGATACTGCGCGTCTTCATTTCCTCACAAAAGGCGCGCGCGGTTGCGGCATCGGCAAAGCCACCGGTGCGGATGCGATACATCGTCGTCTGCCCTTCGCGATCAAGCGGTGCCAGACTCACGCGGCGATTGCCGAGGAATTCCGGCACACGCTTTTGCAGCCTGTCCCATTCCCCGCGCGCGGCGGCCTCGCTTGGCAGCGCCCCCAATTGCACCTGCGCGCGGCCATTGGCGACCGGGGCGAACCGATCGGCAGTCGCGGGCACCGGGGCGGGCAGGCTTGGCGCGGTCAGCGCCGATGTTGTGGCCGGCGGCGCCGGGGTGGCTGGTGTTGTTGCGGGCGCGGTCGGCGCAGCGCTCCGCGGGGCGGCTTGCGGCGCAGCAGGCTGCGCTGGTGCAGGCGTTGCTGGCGGCGCGCTGCGGGCGGCTTCCTGCGCCGCACGCTCGGCCAATTGTTGACGCAATTGATCCACGCGCGGCTTCTCGGCTTCCGGCGCCAGGGCACCAGGCGCCGCCGTCCGCGCACCACGATTGCGATCAAAAATCAGCTCATCCTGATTGGGCACACGTAAGCCCCCCGGATTATCGGGCCGCACTTTAATGGGCCGCGCATCCGCTTCAATCAGGGGCGCATTGCGCGATGACCCGCGCGAAAATCCCCAGACCAGCGCTGCAATCACTGCCCCCACCGCCAGCACAGAGCCCGCGATGATGATCATCCGCCAAGGAGGCCCCCCAGCCCCCTTGCGACCCAGCCTATAGGCTGGAACTGGAACTTCCCTCACGCCTATCCCCCGATCGGCGCTGGAATAGTGTCAGCGCATTTCCTCGACCGGCGTCACCCCCATGACGCCAAGACCGGAACGAATAACGCTTGCCGTCGCTGCCACCAGCGCCAGCCTGGCGGCTGTGGCGGCGGGCTCATCCTCACGGATGAAGCGAAGCGTCGAATCGTCACGACCCCGGTTCCACAATACATGAAAATCGGCGGCCAAGTCATGCAGGAAAAACGCTATCCGGTGCGGTTCGCGGGCCATTGCGGCGGATTCCACCACCCGCGGCCAGGAAATCAGGCGGCGGATCAGGTCCAATTCCGCCTTGTCGCGCAAATGCTCAAGCGGGGCGGCGGTGAGTTTCGCAGCTTCAGGCTCACCCGCCTGACGCAATACGGACCTGCAGCGCGCATGGGCGTATTGCACGTAAAATACCGGATTTTCGCGGGTTTGTTCGACAACCTTGTCCAGGTCGAATTCCATCTGCGCGTCGGATTTGCGCGTCAGCATGGTAAAGCGCACCGCATCGCGGCCCACTTCTTCGATCAGATCGCGGAGCGTCACATAGGTCCCGGCGCGCTTGGACATGCGCACGGGCTCACCCGCCTTCATCACATGCACAATCTGGCAGAGCACCACTTCCAGGGGCACACGCCCATCGGAAAGCGCCTTCACGGCGGCGCCCATGCGCGAAACATAGCCGCCATGATCCGCGCCCCAGACATCAATCAGCAGATCATAGCCGCGCTTGAGCTTATCCGCATGGCAGGCGATGTCGTTCGCAAAATAGGTGTTGGAACCATCGGATTTCTTGAGTGGCCGATCCACATCATCGCCGAATTGCGTGGAGCGGAACAGCAATTGCGGGCGCGGTTCCCAATCATCTGGCGTCTTGCCCTTGGGCGGTTCCAGCACGCCCTCATACAACAGGCCCTTGCCTTCAAGGGCGGCAATCGCGGCATCGGTCGCCTGCGCTTCCACCAGCGCGCGTTCAGACAAGAACACGTCCTGATTGACGCCGAGCAGCGCCAAATCCTCGCGGATCGCGATCATCATCATCGCGACCGCCCGTTCCCGCGCGGCATCCAGCCAGGCGCGATCCACGAACCAGCCAAGCTCCAAAGCGCTCGCCACACCGGACGCTGTTTGTGCGGCACTTGGCGCGCCTTCAAGGCGCTGCGGTGCCATGGACGCGCCGTGATGTTCCGCCAAGGCCTCACCCACCGCGACCAGGTAATCGCCGCGATATTGCAGCGTCACGCCAAAGCGGCGTTCCACCTGTTCTGCCGTCCATTCCTCAAGATTTGGCTCAATCACGCGTAAATAGCGCCAATAGGCAGCCCAGCCGAGCGCCGCGACCTGCGCCCCCGCATCATTCACGTAGTATTCCTTGGTCACGGCAAAGCCCGCCTTGGCTAGAAGATTGGCGAGCGCATCGCCGACCACCGCGCCGCGGCAATGCCCGACATGCATGGGCCCCGTGGGATTGGCGGAGACATATTCGACATTCACGCGCCGCCCCGCACCAATCGCGCTATCGCCATAACCAAGCCCGGCCGCCAGCACATTCCTGATCTGCCCGGCCATGTAGCTCTCGCGCAAACGCAAATTGACAAAGCCCGGTCCTGCCGCTTCGGCAGCCTCAACCATGGGCAGCGCACCAAGCTTTTCCACCAGCGCGGCAGCAATCTTGGCCGGCGGCAGGCGCACGGGCTTGGCAATCACCAAGGCGGCATTGGTCGCC
>JADCFR010000443.1 GCA_020249415.1 Roseomonas sp.
AACAAACACCAGAAAGCCCGCCGCCATGCCACATCAGCAATGGTGCGCACCCGCGCGGCGCGGCGGGGATCATGTACTGCGCGTAAAGCGCGCCGATCAGATAGGTGCCGTTGGGATCAACCTTGGCCGGCACGCCGCCCGGCGTGAACAATACTTCACGCGCCGGCTGATCAGCAATGGTGACTTCCCGCCCGCCGACATGAAAACTGCCCCAGCCTGCGAGGGAAACCGGTGCGGCCATGATTGGCCTCAGCGCCCGGTCAGGATGCGTTCCACCAATTGCTTCGCGCTTGGGATGAAGCCATTGGAATAGAAAGGATCGGACCCGAAGCGATAGGCATTATGCCCGGCGAACATCAGGTTCTTTTCCAAGGCGCCATCATGGCTGATATCTTGCAAGGTCTTTTGGATGCAGAAGCTGCGCGGATCGGCGCGGCGGCCATTATCAAAATCCGGTTCATGGTGAGACCAATTGGAAAAGCGGCAGGCTGAAAGACAGCCCATGCAATCCACCTGATCCTTGACGATTTCGCGGGATTTCTCGGGGGTCACGAATATCAGCGTATTGTCGGGCGTGCGCATGGCTTCCGTGAAGCCTTCGGCTTCCCAATGCGCGATGCGCGCCAGGTCATGCGGTGTCACAAACACCGGGCGCTTGCGCGGCCCCACGCCATATTCCGCCAAATGATCGCCCACCGCTTCCGCCGTATAGGCGACCTGGCGTTCATTGCGGTCTTCCAATTCGCGCAGGAATTCATTGCGCACGGCAGATGAATAGAACCCGGTCGGGGAGAAGGGCTGCAACAGCACCTCACCCGGCTTCAGGGTCAGCAGCCGCTGCTTCCAGGCATCGCTGATCGGGCTTTCCTGCGTCAGCAAGGGGCGCGTGCCGAATTGAAAGGCAATGGGGCCCAGATCAGGATTGTCGATCCAATCTTCCCATTCTTCCAGCCACCAGACGCCACCCGCCATGATGATGGGCACATCGCCCAGGCCAAACTCGCGCATTTGCTGGCGCAGTTTCAAAACGCGCGGGAAGGGCGCTTCTGGCACTTTCGGGTTCTCACTATTGGAAAGCCCATTATGCCCGCCGGCCAGCCAGGGGTCTTCATAAACCACGCCGCCCAACCAGTCGCGGGTTTTGTGATAGGCGCGCTTCCAAAGCGCGCTGAAGGCGCGGGCCGAGGAAATGATCGGGTAGTAGTGGATGCCGAAATCCCGCGCCACTTCGGCGAGTTTGTAGGGCATGCCCGCACCGCAGGTAATGCCATGGATCAGGCCGCGCGCGCCTTCCAGCATGCCGCGCGCCACACGCTCCGCCCCGCCCATTTCCCAGAGGATATTGGCATGGATGCGACCCTTGCCGCCCGCCATATCCCAGGCGCGTTGCGCTTGCGCGATGCCGCCCTTGATGCCGTATTCAACCAATTCCTCATGCCGGTCACGGCGGGTTTTGCCGTGATAAATCTGGCGGATGATTGTGCCATCCGCCTCATAGCTATCGGCATTGACGGCCGAGAAAGTGCCAACGCCGCCGGCCGAGGCCCAGGCGCCGCAAGTGCGCCCATTGGAAACGGCAACACCCTTGCCGCCTTCCACGAGCGGCAGGACATCAACGCCCCCCATCCTGATTGTATTGATGGCCTTCAAGTAACGGCGCTCCCTAGCTTATGCACTGGGTTATTAGGGTAAGCCCCGCCCCGGTAAAAGGGGGCGGGGTATTGGTCTGGCAGGATCAATCGCCCCGCGGTTCACGGCGTTCGCGGCGTTCGCCCCGCTCACCACCGCGCCGGTCATCACCTTCCGGGCGCGGGCGCTTGGCGCCAACCTGTTCGGTGATATCCGCGCCCGTCGCCTGATCCACGACGCGCATGGAAAGCTTCACCTTGCCGCGTTCATCAAAGCCAATGACCTTGACCTTCACCGCATCGCCTTCCTTGACGACATCGGTGGTCTTGTTCACGCGGTCATTCGCCAATTCCGAGATATGCACCAGCCCATCCTTGGCGCCGAGGAAATTCACGAAGGCGCCGAAATCGGCGGTCTTCACGACCTTCCCGTTATAGATCACGCCAAGTTCCGGTTCCGCCACAATGCCCCTGATCCAATCAATGGCGCGCTGCGCGGCTTCAACGCTGGTGGCGGCAACCTTGATGGTGCCGTCATCTTCGATATCCACCTTGGTGCCGGTCTGTTCCGTGATTTCACGAATGACCTTGCCGCCGGAGCCGATCACATCGCGGATCTTGTCCTTCGGCACATTGATCACGGTAATGCGCGGCGCGGTCGCCGCCACATCGGTACGCGCCCCGGTCAGCCCCTTGGCCATTTCGCCCAGAATATGCAGCCGGCCTTCACGCGCCTGTTCCACCGCGATCTTCATGATCTCCGGCGTGATGGAGGTGATCTTGATGTCCATCTGAAGCGAGGTAATCCCCACTTCCGTCCCCGCCACCTTGAAATCCATATCGCCGAGGTGGTCTTCATCACCCAGAATATCGGACAGCACGGCAAAGCCACGATCTTCCTTGATCAGGCCCATCGCAATGCCCGCGCAGGGGCGCTTCAGCGGCACGCCGGCATCCATCATGGAAAGCGATGTCCCGCAGACCGTCGCCATGGAAGATGAGCCATTGCTTTCCGTGATTTCGGAGACAACGCGCACTGTGTAGGGGAATTTTTCTTTCTCCGGCAGCAGCGGATGAATGGCGCGCCAGGCAAGCTTGCCATGGCCCACTTCACGCCGGCCGGGGCTGCCCATGCGGCCCGTTTCATTCACGGAATAGGGCGGGAAATTGTAGTGCAGCATGAAATCTTCGCGGTATTCGCCAACCAGCGCGTCAATCACCTGCTCATCCTGGCCGGTGCCGAGGGTGGCAACGCATAGCGCCTGGGTTTCACCACGCGTGAAAAGTGCTGATCCATGCGCGCGCGGCAGCACGCCCACTTCAGCCATGATGGGGCGCACGGTGCGTGTATCACGCCCGTCAATGCGCTTGCCGGTATCAAGGATATTATTGCGGACCACATCCGCTTCCAACTCCTTGAGCAAGCCCTTGGCGAGGTTCACATCCGCACCTTCGGCTTCGAGCGCGGCGATCACCGCCTTCTTCACCGCGCCCACCTTTTCCTGGCGGAGCAGCTTTTGTATCTCCGTATAGGCAACGGCCATATCGGCGCGGCCCAATTCGGCGATGCGCTTCTTCAGCGCCACTTCGGCTTCGGAAGGTTCCGGCAGCGGCCAGGGTTCCTTGGCAGCAACTTCAGCCAATTCAATAATCGCCTGGATCACCGGCTGGAAGCCCGCATGGCCGAAGGTGACGGCGCCGAGCATAACCTCTTCCGTCAATTCGCTCGCTTCCGATTCCACCATCAGCACGCCTTCGGCGGTGCCGGCCAGCACCAGATCCAGCGCGCTTTGCTTGCGTTCGTCGAGTGTCGGGTTCAGCACATAGGCGCCATTGATGTAGCCAACGCGCGCCGCGCCAACCGGGCCGAAGAACGGGATGCCGGAAAGCGTGAGTGCGGCAGAGCAACCCACCATGGCGACGATGTCGGGATCATTTTCCAGATCATGTGACAGCACGGTCGCAATCACCTGGACTTCATTGCGGAAGCCCTCAGGGAAAAGCGGGCGGATCGGGCGGTCAATCAGGCGCGAAATCAGGGTCTCGGATTCGGAAGGCCGGCCTTCACGCTTGAAGAAGCCGCCCGGGATCTTGCCGGCGGCGAAGGTCTTTTCCTGGTAATGCACGGTCAGCGGGAAGAAATCCTGACCCGGCTTCGCTGAGCGCGCACCAACGGCGGTGCAAAGCACAATCGTGTCACCCAGGCGGGCCATCACGGCGCCATCGGCCTGGCGGGCGATCTTGCCGCTTTCCAGAACCAGGGTCTTGCCGCCCCAGGCGATTTCCTTGCGGAAGTAGTTGTCGAACATCGTCATCCTCTCGGGCGCTGGCCCATGCCAGCGCGAACCACGCCGCGCCCCCTTTGGGCGACAGCGCGGCAGAAGGGGCCGAATGGCCCCGGAATGCGACGCATCGGGAGAAGACAGGAAAGCGCCGAGGATGCTCGGTGGCGGGGCCGTTTTATCGGCGTCTCGGGCGGCATGGGGTGGGCCCATCGCGGAAAGGCGCGACGGGAAGGCCGCCCATGTGGCCGGAAACGCCGCGGTGGTCCCTATCCGAAGCCACGGCTTGAAGAACTGTCTTGACCCGCAGCGTGCGCGGCGGTTGGTGCCCCGGCTTCCGGCCGGGCAGCACCAAAGGGGCATATGGCCCGGCTAGCGGGAAATTGCCACCAGAAACTTGCGGGACGGGCCAGGAAAGCGGCGGAAAGGCGCGGGAATTTTACGATTTTGGCCGTAATTTGAGGGCATAGTCTTGCTGGGCCGGGTTGCCGGCCCCTTCAGGAGGACCCCATGCGGTCAGTTTTTCTCGCGCTCAGCGCCCTCGCTTAGCGCGTAAGCCCATTTCAGCAGATCGACATATTTTTGCTTGTATAGAACTTTATTCATTGCTGTCGTCACCTTGCGACCATGTGAACTCATAATATGCGCCAGGGTCTCGAGGTTTCGACGATCGATAGGTGAGAAATTTTGCTGCCACTAGTCTATCCAATTTTAACTTTGTGAAGTGCCATTTTCCAGTGCGTAGGACTGCCATGGCATCGGTAACGTTAACGCGCCCCTTCTCCATCGCATGATTTAAGATTGCCACTTCTTCCGGATCGAGCGTCGTCGCCAATTCCGCCCCGATAGCTGCGACTACCCGACCCCCCAATGGTCCATGGCGCAGGGAGGCATTGTTCCTGAGAACGGCAGTTACACGAGCAGAGTCCCCCCGATCCTCACTAAAAAGAGGGGCGGGCAGCTTTGCGCGTTCCATTTCCCGGCGAATACGCTTGGTGCCTTCATTGACGCACCTCACCTCGCCCGTCTCGCGCAATGCCCGCATAATAAATGGATTACGTGGGTGGTGTCGGTCGTAAATGTTCGCTGGATTCACACCGGGCATGAATCCGCCTGGACTTTGGAATACAATTCTATCATCGAACATTTTAATGAAAGTAGGTACACTCTTCATCATGTATGATCGATGGACACAAGCGTTCACTATCAGCTCGTACCATGCGTCTTTTGGGTATTCCGCAGAGGACTGGAAGCGGCCCTCTACCCAAATCGTGAATTCACGGATATTCGCCTCAACAAGGGCCGCAGCAGCAAGAATTATGCTTCCGATATTCCCGCTCAACTGAACATCTTTCTGGACATTGTATTCTGCTCCAGATCCTTCGTCTATGCCGGAGTATCGGAGAAAATGTATGTAAGCACCGGGAAACACATATCTCGGGTCCTTGGCGAACAGTAAGGCACATGCATTGTTCGGCAGGAATTGGCCTTGCGTTCGCCTGCCTAGAAAAAATGATTCTAAAATGCTTTCGTTGGTGTGTTCAGACGTCAAACCTCGAGTGGCTATAATTTTCCTGCAGAATTTTTCGATTGAATCGGTATCAAAGTCTGCAGGATAGGCCAAGTTGACAACTTCCAATTCAAAGGATCGTTCGCCTTTGTCAATACGGATTTGTTGTTTTCTAACGTCATCAATCTCTTTGGAACTATCTGCTATCCTTTCGAAGGCACGTCCATCACTCAATTCGATAAGCCTCTCATGAGAATATTTCACCAACATGAGGATCAGGAAGTCAACCTTGCCGTTTTCCTTAGTTATTCGAATCCTTTTTTGGTTTACCCTCGCCGCGGGACAGTAAACTGCGGCAGCCGCTTCAATGGCCTGAAGGCGATCTTCAGACATACTGCTGCAACCTTCGAGACGACACTTGTTGTCTATACCGATCACTACAACACCGCCTTTGACAGACGGCCCATTGCTCATGGCGGAAAGAACAGGACCAAGGTCTTTGGCTTGGATCTTTGAACTTTTCCTGTCGAACCTATCGTCCTCTGTGAGACGACAATATAGTTCTTGATCCTCGGCTTCGAATATCTGCTCTGGGGTGAGCAGTGGGTCGATTGTTGGGGGTGCCTTGGAGCCCCCCAACATTCCGAACATATCTAGTTGAGCTTCATCCATGGTAATTTCCGAGATACTCGAATCCAGTCGAGCATACCATTTATTGCGCGAATTCCTCTCGATTGGTTCTAAAATAAAAGAGCAGCGCCCCGGCTTCCGGCCGGGCAGCACCAAAGGTGCATATGGCCCGGCTAGCGGGAAATTGCCACCAGAAACTTGCGGGGCAGCAAGGAAAAGCGGCGAATTGGCGCAGGAATTTTATAATTTTGGCCGCAATTCTGGGCCATAGTCTTTCTGGGCCGGGTTGCCGGCACCTTCAGGAGGACCCCATGCGGTCAGTTTTTCTCGCGATTAGCGCCCTTGCCTTCAGCCTGCCCGCCTTGGCGCAGGAAGCGCCGCGGCTTTTCCCGAGCCGCGATGTGGCGGTGACCTACCGCGTTTCGGGCGCCGGCCCCATGCAGGAAGTCACCATGGCCTGGGCGGCAGCGGCGCGCCTGATGCGCGTTGATCTGGCCGGCATGGGCTATACCATCGCGGATTTTGCGGGCCAGAAGGGTTTCATGGTCATGGAAATCCCCCAGCCCATGGTGATGGATATCCCGATGGCCCAGGCGGGGGCCCATATGCGCGCGCTGGATTCCGCGCGCTTCACCAGGCTTGGCGCGGATCGCGTGGCCGGGATTGCCTGCACGAATTGGCGGCATGAAGGGCCGCAAGGGTCCGGGACGGGGTGCTTCACCGATGATGGGGTGATGCTGCGCTCCCAAGGGAGCGCCCAAGGCATGCAGGGCGGGCTTGAGGCGCTGCGCGTGACTTACGGGGCGCAGGATATGGCGCGCTTCCAGCGCCCCGCCGGGGCGCCTTCCATGCAAATGCCCGGGGGTATGCTACCGGGGGTGCCGCCAGTTTCAAAGAGATAGGCGCCGAGCAACAAAAAAGGGGGCACCAAGCCCCCTTTTTTCTGTTCAGCGCGGCGCGCCGGGCAGAATGCTTACCGGCGCAGCCCCAGCCGGCCAATCAGCCCCTCATACCGCTTCTGGTCCTTCTTCTTCAGGTAATCCAACAGGCCACGACGCTGGCCCACCAGCACGAGCAAGCCGCGCCGGGAATGGAAATCCTTGGCATGGGTCTTCAGATGCTCGGTCAGGTTGGAAATGCGCTCAGACAGCAGGGCCACCTGCACTTCCGGGCTGCCGGTATCGCCCGGCTTGGTGGCGTATTCGGAAATAAGCGTCGTGCGACGCTCCGCGGTGATCGACATCGGATTTCTCCTCTCGTCCGGGCAGCGCCCGGCAATGGTTCAAGAACCGCCCTGACCCAACCACCGCTCTGGCTTCAGCAAGCCTTCTTCCAAGCGGGCAAGACCCATCAGGCGCCCCCCCACCATCGCCCTGGCCAAACCCCCATCGGGATTGGCCTCACGCGGTACGCGGCCCATGAATTCAACCAGCGGAATATGCTGACCAAATGAGAGCCGCGCGGCTTCCGCTTCGGTGAGGGCCAGCGCCGGGATGTCGGCCAGCGCGGTCGTCACCGGCAGCAGAAGCGCCGGGGAAGGGGGGGGCGTATCGCCGGAAACGGCGATCTTGTCCAGGGCCACGGCATCTTTTTCGTGAAAAGGCCCAACCCGCATGCGGCGCAGCGCTGTGATATGACCAACCGAACCACAGGCCCGGGCGATATCGCGCGCCAGGCTCCGCATATAAACGCCCTTGCCGCTTTCGACGAAAAACACCGCCGTATCGGCATCCGGCCGTTCAATCAGCTCAAACCGATCCACGCGGGCCGGGCGCGGCGCCAATTCCGGGATTTCGCCGGCGCGCGCCAGATCATAGGCGCGTTCGCCCGCGACCTTGATCGCCGAGAATATCGGCGGCACCTGCATGATATCGCCGATGAAGTGCGGCAGCGCGGCGCGGATGGTCGCGTCATCAGGCCGCACATCGGATGTGGCGATCACCTTGCCATCGGCATCATCGGAATCCCGCGCTTCGCCGAATTTCAGCGTGAAGCGATAGGTCTTCGTGCCATCCATGACGTAAGGCACGGTTTTCGTCGCCGCACCAAAGGCAATCGGCAACACGCCGGTCGCCAGCGGATCCAGCGTGCCACCATGGCCGCATTTCTGTGCATTGAAGCCACGCTTGCACAGCGTCACCACATCGGTCGAACCGACACCGGTTGGCTTGTCAATGATCAGCCAACCATCCAGCGGCATACCTTTTGGCTTCTTGTGCTGCCGATGCTTGCCGCGTGGCGGGCCGGGGCGCCTTTCGCGAGCCTCGCTCATGGCTTGTCTTCCCCCTCGGGCTTCACTTGCAAATCA
>JADCFR010000444.1 GCA_020249415.1 Roseomonas sp.
CACCACACCGGCAATGAAGGTGAAGCTCGCCAAGGACCAGCGCGGCGTTCTTTCAATCGGGATGGTCACAATACCCGGCGTATTGATGATGCCGATGGTATAACCATCTGGCCGCGCATCAGCGATAGCGGAAAGCCCGATTTCTCCGCCCGCACCGGGGCGGTTTTGCACCACCACAGGCTGGCCCAATTCACGTTCCAGGAATTGGGCCATGGTGCGCGCTGAAACATCAGTGCCCCCACCCGCAGCGAAAGGCACGATCAATTGCAGCGGCCTTTCCGGCCAGGCTGCGCGCGCCAAGCGCGGCGCCGCAACCATGGCGCCGACAGCAGCGAAAAGACCGCGACGCTGCATCTTCAGGCCTGGCCCTGCGCTGCCTTCACCCCTTCGCGCGCAGCAACTTGCCCGGCAGTGCGCCCGTATCATGTCCTGCCTCGCGAATAGGCTGTCCGGCAACCAGCGTCATGTCATAGCCTTCCACGCGCTGCACCAAACGGCGCCAACCGGCGGGCAGATCATAGATCATCTCAGGATGATATAAGCGAAGCCCATCGAAATTGATGATATTCACATCCGCCATGGCTCCAGGCGCCAAACGCCCGCGATCCGTCAGGCCAAAGAAATCCGCTGTTTCGCTGGTCTGCCGCTTCACCACGAATTCCAAAGGCAGCCCATCGCCGCGCTTACGATCGCGCGCCCAATGGGTCAGCATGAAGCTGGGGGTGGAGGCATCGCAAATCACGCCGCAATGCGCACCACCATCGGAAAGGCCAAGCACCGTCGCCTTGTCCATATTCATCTCACGCACCACGGAAAGATCACCGGTCACATAATTGGTGACGGGGAAATAGAGCATCCGCCCACCATCCGCGCCGACCAGGAAATCATAGCAGTAGGAAGCCGGGTCCTGGCCGACCTTCGCGGCGAGGGCCGCGATGCTGCGTTCACGCGGCGGTTCATAATCCGGCGGATCGCCCAATTCGAACATATTGTCCCAACGCGTCGCGATCTGGCGAGACAGTGGCGGTAGCACATCCAGCAACCGCTTCGATGCTTCTTCGGAAAGGATTTTCCGCCGTGTTTCGGGATCACGCAGCCGCGCCAATTGCTCGGCCGGCGGCAGCCCCGCCAGTGCCGCGAAGCTCTCACGCAATGCAAAGGGATTGAGCGATGTCGTCAGCCCCAAAATCAGCCCCACCGTGCGCCCGGCGACTTGCGCAGCAAGACTAAGCCCCTCGGCGCGCGCCTCATGCACACCTTGCATCAGGCGCTTCCAACGCTGCGGGTCATAGGCGCGATCAGTCAGCAGGAACCAAACCGGGCGCTTGGTCGATTTCGCTACCTCGCGCAGCCAACGGAATTCCGCTGCCTCATCCTCAAAGTCGCTCAACATGCCGAAAGTGCCGCGCCCGGCCTTGCCCATGGCGCGACCAATGGCGAGCAATTCCTCTTCTTCCGCATAGCGGCCCGGTACCAGATCACCGGCGAGCGTCTTATGCTGATCTGTGCGCGATGTGGTGAAGCCGAAGGCGCCGGCTTCCAGCGCTTCCTGCGTCAGCCGTGCCATGGCTTCAATATCATCGCCGGTCGCGTTTTCGCGCATAAGCCCGCGTTCGCCCATGACATAGACACGCAAGGGATGATGCGCGAGCTGCGCGCCGATATTCAGCATGCGCGGCATGGCTTCCAAAGCATCAAGATATTCGGGGAAGCTTTCCCAATTCCACCTCAACCCCTCGCTGAGCGTGATACCGGGAATGTCTTCCACGCCTTCCATCAGATCAATCAGCGCCTGATGGTGGTTCTTCTGCACCGGCGCAAAACCAACGCCGCAATTGCCGAACAGCAGCGTTGTCACACCATGCCAGGATGAGGGTGCCAGATTGGGGTCCCAAGTGGCCTGCCCATCATAATGCGTATGCACATCCACCCAGCCGGGTGTCACCAGCCTGCCTTCGGCCGCCACATCGCGCCGGGCCGGGCCGGCCTTGCCGCCCACTTGCGTGATGCGATCACCATCAATGGCGACATCGCCGGTATAACGCGGCGTGCCGAGCCCATCCACAATGGTGCCGCCGCGAATCACGATATCATGCATGGTGCCTCTCCATCCGGCTTGCCGCCGCGCCATACTACGGGGCGGGCGTCTGTAAGGGTTCAAGCTAACCAAAGCGATCCGCGCCGGCAAGCGTGCCTTGCCCGCAGCCCCTGCGCTGTCTAGCCTTGCCGCACCAGCTGGGGGCGCATCGCTTTCGGCTCATGCAAAACCGAGGAAACATCCATGGCAACGCCCAAGAAACCGCGCTTCCCCGAATTGACGCCAGAGAGCATGAGTGCGGAGCAGCGCGCCGCGGCTCAAGGCATCATCAACGGCCCGCGCGGCGGCTTGCGCGGGCCCTTCAATGCCTGGCTCCGCAGCCCGGTTTTCGCCGATCGGATGCAAAGGGTTGGTGAGTATCTGCGCTTCAATAGCTCGATCCCCGCTGACTTGAATGAATTTGCCATCCTGATCACGGCACGCGTCTGGACCAGCCAATATGAATGGTATGCGCATCACGCCATGGCGATGAAGGCTGGCTTGCCGCCAGCGATCGCGGCTGATCTTGCCGAAGGTCGCCGCCCCACCGGCATGACGGAAGATCAGCGCATCGTCTACGAATTCTGCACGGAGTTGCACCGTGACCACGGCGTATCCGATGCAACTTTCGCCACCACCGCTGCACGTTTCGGCGAACAAGGTGTGGTGGATCTGATCGCTGTCAGTGGCTATTACGTCGCGGTTTCCATGACGCTGAATGTCGCGGAAGTGCAAATCCCGCCTGAGGCGACACCGCTGCCACCCTTGCCGAAGGCGTGAACAGCGCATGGGGCGGCATGGCGCCGCCCCATGCTTATTGGATCAGCTTCGGACGAAAGCGCAGCCTCCATCAGCGATCGGGCGGAAGGCGTCATCGGCCGCCGTTGTCTGCAGCAGCTTGTAATAGTCAAACGGACCGCGGCTTTCTTCGGGCTTCTTCACCTCAAACAGATAGGCCGGATGCATCTTGCGGCCATCGGCGCGGATCGTGCCTTTGCCAAAGGCGTCATCATCTGTTGGCATAGCCTTCATGCGCGCAACCGTCGCCGCACCACTCGCCTTCGCAGCCTGCACGCCAAGATCAGCCACCGCCTTCAGGTAATGCAGCGTGCCGGAATAATCACCAGCATGGCTCATGCCAATCGCGACCTGACCAGCCACCGCTTGCGCACGGCGCCAAAAGGCGCGGGTGCGGTCATTCAGATCCCAATAGAAGGTTTCGGTGAAGACCAGCCCTTGCGCCGTTTGCAGCCCAAGCGCATGCACATCCGGCAGGAACATGAGCATCGAGGCAAGCTTGGTGCCGCGCCTAGTAATGCCGAATTCCGCCGCCTGCTTGATGCAGTTGATGGTATCCGTCCCCGCATTGGCAAAGCCGATCACCTTGGCGCGCGAAGCCTGAGCTTGCAGCAGGAAGGATGAGAAATCGGTCGTGCCCGGAAAAGGTGTGCGGACGGAACCAATCACACGACCATTCGCGGCCTGCACAAAAGCCGTGGTGTCGCGTTCCAGCGAATGTCCGAAGGCGTAATCTGCCGTGATGAAGAACCAGGTATCACCGCCCGCACGCACAGTCGCACCGCCCGTGGATTTGCCGAGCATGAAGGTATCATAGGACCAATGCACCGTATTCGGTGTGCAGGCGCGCCCTGTCATATCCGATGTGGCGGTGGAGGTTGGGATGGTGACCTTGTTCTTCTCACGCGTCAGTTCCGCCACAGCGAGTGCCACGGATGAGGCCGCAAGGCTGAGTGTCATATCCACGCCGTCACGATCATACCATTGCCGCGCGATATTGATCGCGACATCGGGACGGTTCTGGTGATCCGCCACCACGGTTTCGACATTAAAGCCGCGCTGGCCAAATTCCTGCACCGCAAGCCGCGCGCAAGCGACCGTGGTCGGACCATTGATGTCACGGAATGTACCGGACATATCGGTCAAAATGCCGATGCGAATGGTATTCGCGGCTTGGGCTTTCGCGCTGCGCCAGGGCAGGCCACCCAGGGCCGTAGCGCCGCCGGCGGCGGTCAGGACTGAACGTCTTTCGATGGTCATGGTATCTCCCTTTGTCTCCCGGTTGTCTGGATAAGGCTCCCAGAAACGGCGCTCTTAGCCCAGACATGCGCTGAAATCCATGCCTATTCCGCAGCCACGCGGCTGGCCGGCGGGCGGAAGGCCGGGATCACATGCTGCGCGAAAAGCGTGAGGCTGCGCAGGATTTTCTCATGCCCGTAATAGGGCGGGTAATGCAGCAGCAGGCTGGTCATGCCGGTGCGCGCCTGCAGGGCGCGGAGTTTTGCGATTA
>JADCFR010000445.1 GCA_020249415.1 Roseomonas sp.
CGCCGCCACCAGGCCGAACTCACTGCCTTCCGGCGCGACCTGCATGCCCATCCGGAACTCGGCATGGCGGAATTCCGCACGGCGGAGAAGGTGGCCACTGCCCTGGAAGCCTTGGGGATTGAAGTCCATCGCGGTGTGGGCGGCACGGGCGTGGTGGGCGTGCTCCGCAATGGTTCCGGCAATCGCGCCATTGGGCTGCGCGCCGATATGGATGCGCTGCCGATGGATGAACTGACGGACCTGCCCTATCGCAGCACGGTGAAAGGGGCGATGCATGCCTGCGGGCATGATGGCCACACCACCATGCTGCTGGGCGCTGCCAAATACCTGGCGGAGACCCGCAATTTCGATGGCATTGTCCATTTCATCTTCCAGCCGGGGGAAGAAGGCTGCGGCGGCGCGCTCGCCATGCTGGAAGACGGGCTATTTGAGCGTTTCCCCTGCGATGCGATTTACGGCATGCATAACCGCCCCGGCATGCCGCTTGGCCAATATGCCATCAATAACGGCCCCACCGCGGCCGGTGGCGCGTTTTTCGATATCACCATTACCGGCAAGGGTTCTCACGGCGCGCGGCCGGAAGTTTCGATTGATCCTGTTTTGACTGCCTGCCATATCACGACGGCGCTGCAATCCATCGTCTCCCGCAATCTCTCCCCGCGTGATGCGGCGGTGGTGAGTGTGACCAAGGTGGTCGGCGGCGATGCCTATAACGTCATTCCCGAAACCGCGGTGATTTCCGGCACAGCGCGGTTTTTTGCCCGCGAAGTCAGCGCGCAGATCGAAGAAGGGCTGCAGCGCGTGGCGGCAGGCGTCGCGGCCGGTTTTGGTGCCTCGGCCAGCCTGGATTACCGGCTGATCTTTGCCCCCACCATCAATGATGCCGAACAGACCGAAGCCTTCGCCGCCGCTGCGGCGGATTTGGTGGGCGATGCCAAGGTGGCGCGAGACAAGCCGCCGGGCATGGGGTCCGAGGATTTTTCCTTCATGATGGAACGCGTCCCCGGGGCTTATATCTATCTCGGCAATGGTGATGGCGCCATGCCGCATAACCCGCGTTATCAATTCAATGATGAGGCCATTCCCTACGGCGCGGCGCTTTATGCCCGCGTGGTGGAAAAGGGCTTGCCTGGCGCTTAGGCCCCCCTCGAAATCCCGCGCCACAACGCCTATATCTGATGCGTCACTTCGGTGACTATGGCGATAAACACGGCTCGGAATAAGCGTTGCGGACCCGGGGGCGGTACCCGGCGCCTCCACCAATCACCCGCCTTATCAGCGGCAGATGGGGGCGAAACAGGCTCGACGCGCGTGGTAAAGGGGACGCTTTTGCTCGGCATTGTACCGCCGTTATCGGGCTAAACCTTAAGTGCGAACGATAACAGCCGTGAGGCTGCCGCACTCGCTGCCTAACAGGTAAGCGCGGCTCGGGGGGCGCCGGGCAACAGAAGCCCCCCACTCTTTCCTTTGTGCGCCAAGGGAGATAGAGACACCCCGCCATGAGCGAGAAATC
Source organism: Roseomonas sp. (assembly GCA_020249415.1). Classification (GTDB taxonomy): domain Bacteria; phylum Pseudomonadota; class Alphaproteobacteria; order Acetobacterales; family Acetobacteraceae; genus Neoroseomonas. The sequence goes on from JADCFR010000445.1 coordinate 1,514, forward strand.
CCCCCCGCCCGAAAGCCTGCTTCCCTATGAAGCCTGGTCCGAAGAAGCCATGCGTGAAGTCGCCTGGCGGGCCTTGGAACATGCCGCAAAGCACGGCCTGCCGGGGGAGCATCATTTCTACCTGAGCTATCGCACAGATCATCCGGGCGTTGCCATTCCAGGGCACCTCAAGGCGAAATACCCCCAGGAAATTACCATCGTCCTGCAACACCAATTCGAAGGGCTTTTTGTGGACCGCGAGGCGGCGCGCTTCGGCGTGACGCTGCGCTTCGGTGGAGTGCCGGCGAAGCTGGTGATCCCCTTTGGCGCGCTGACAATGTTCCATGACCCGCATGTGCGCTTTGGGCTCCGCTTCACGCCAAGCGGGTTGGAAGACGCAAAAGCCGGCCCGCCCGCTGCCCCCGAGCCGCCCGCCGCGCCACCCAGCCCCGCGCCAGCGCCGCCGGGCGAAGTGGTCAGCCTGGACGCCTTCCGCCGCCGTCCAAATAATAAGGACGGCGGTTAAGGCTGGATCGCGATCCGCCCGGTATTCTGTCGTGCAAAAAAGGCAGGGCGATACATATCCCGCGCCTCAGCGCCCGGCAGTTCAAAACGCCCGGCCGTGACAGCGCGGAGCCGCACCGCAATGCGCGCGACGCGGTTTTCACCTTCCAGCGTCACCGCGGCGGCGAAGCGGTCATCCAAGGCCGGCTGGCTATCAATGGCCGTCAGCGCACCAAGCCAGGGCAGGCCCGAAACCTCACCCGCGCCGAAGCGGCCGGTGATTTCCCAACCCGCCGGCAGGCCCTGTTGCAGCAGCAATTGATGCCGATCATCGGCATCGGCGCGCACCTCCAGGATCAGCACAAAACCATCGCCGGCGCGGAGCGTATCAAGGTTCAGCGCGCTGCCATCCAGCCCATGAAAATGTCGCCGGATGGTCAGGCCCTGGCGCGCGGCGGGTTGTGCCTCTCGCGGGATGCCCTTGGTCGCCACCATTTGCCAAACCGTGGTGGCGCCACGGTTATGCAAACGCGCTGTGCCGGCAAGCGGCGCTACAATCACCGGTGCAGCGGGCAGCGCCACGCCATCCAGGCTGGCTTCGATCGGGCGCATGCCCTGGCCGAGCCGTGCAGCGGCGAGCACCGCCCAGGCCTGTTCCTGCGTGCTGGTATTCTCCGGCGTGAAATTCTGCCCCGGCAATGCCCCTATCAGCGCCGCCAGCCGATCCGCGAGTAATCCACTTTCCTTGAGCAGGCTTGCCACCGCCAAAGCATCGCGCTGCGCCGTACCGTAATCAAAATGCCACCAACGGCGACCGAGGTTTGAAAGCGCCGCGTTGAAAGCCTGTTCTGCCCGCGCCCGATCCCCGCCGCGCGCAAATACCGCGCCCAATTGCGCGAGCGACAGCGGCGTTGGCATATCGCCCGCATTTTCCATGAGCCGCCGTGCAGCGCCCAAACGAACGCGCCCCGCCATGGCCAAGGCATGCAACCTGTAGGCTTGCGCGGCGCGTTCTTCCGGTGTCGCTTCCCCCGTATCGCCCACCGCATCATCCAAAAAGCGCAGCGCATCATTCAACGCGGCTTCCGGCAGTGTGGCGCCGGCAGCCCGCGCGCGCAGCAGCGCCTCCACAGCGAAAGGCGTCAGCCATAACTCCGCTTCCGCATTCGCAGACCAAAGGCCGAAGGCACCATCAAAACGCTGCCGATCCAGAATGGCTTGCACCGCTGCTTGCAGCCGGGCCGCGTGATCGCCGCCGGACGGCGTGAACAGCCCTGCACTCAAGGCAATGGCGCGCGCGGCACTTTGTTCCAGACATGCCAATGGAAAGGCTTCCACCGCACGCAAGGCCGCCGCTGCGTCATAGCGCACCACAGCACCAAGGCTGAGTTCCGCCTGTGGCGAGCCGGCAACGAAACGATCAAAGGCGGGCACCACTTCCCTTTCCACGCCACCTGGCAATTCTGCCGATTGCACATCGGTCAGCAATGGCCGCGCCGGGCGAATGGTGATGCGGCTTTCGCGCGTCACACTGAACCCTTCTGGCCCGCTCAGCCGCAGGCGCAAGACGCCCTCCCCACCCGCCAGCGCGCGCAGGCCCGTGGCCGGTGCAGCGCGTTCACCCGTGGCAAGCTGCGCTGTCAGGCGCGCTGGTCCTTCAATCGTAATCGCGCCTTCGGTGCTGAGTTCGGCAATGATCTCACCCGATGGCAATTCAAGATTATGCAGCAGCACTGGCAGGCGCGCGGTATCGCCTGGGGCAAGGAAGCGCGGCAAGGCGGCCTCGCCCACTGCCTGATCGCGCACGGTCATGGCGCGGCTCGCGGCACCAATGCGCGTGCCTTCCCAGGCCACCGCCATCAGGCGCAATTCACCCGCAAAATCCGGAATATCCAACGCAATCACCGCCGTGCCATCCGCACCCACGCGCACCGGACCGGAGAATAGCGAGACCAATCTTTGCGGTGGTTGAATGCCCATCCCCGCCAGGCCACCATCACCGCCTTGCCGCAGCAAGGCAAGCGCGCCTTCTGCCGGCGCCAATAACCGCCCGTAATCATCACGGATATCCACACCAAGCGCGCGCTTGCCCAAGAAATGCGTCACCGGATCGGGCGAGGCAAAGCCAGTCAGGCGCAAAATCCCCTCATCCACCGCGGCCAGCGTCACCATCGCCTCACTACGCGCATCGGCGATGCGGATCGGGATTTCCACGCGCTGGCGCGGGCGGATGCGTTCGGGCGCGGAGATGGCCACTTCAAGCCGACGCGGCGCGGGATCAAGCCCGATCCAAGCCAAGCCAAGCGCACGGCCGGGGCGACCTTCACGCGCCTCACCAGGGCGATAGGCGGTGATGGTGATATAGGCGCCCGCCCCCCAGGCCGCATCCACTGGCACTTCAATATCCGTGCCTGCTTCACTCAGTGTGATTTCACGCAGCGACACCAACCGATCCGTGAGTACCGCAACGGTTGCCGGCCCCGCGAAGGGCGGCGTGATGCGCAGTCGCGCCACTTCGCCGGGCGCGAAATTGCGCCGTTCAGCCGCCACATCAATCCGGTCCGGAATTTCCGCGCTTTCAACGCCCGCCCAGCCGGCGCGAAAGCGATAGGATGCCATGCCAAGCCCATCCGCATCGGCGATTTCCAGCCGGTAACGGCCAAAGGGCAGGCTGCGCGCAAAACGCGTGGGCGCGGCGGAGTTGATGGTGATCTCCGCCGCATCTACCGGTTCATCGCGCCAAACTGTTTCAAACCGCGCAATGGAATCGCGCATCACCAGCCGCCAATCCGGCCTTTCGCGCAGCAGACGAAGCCTGAGCCTTGCCGGCGCGGCGCTGCCATCGGGGGCGACGGCGGCGATATCAAAGGCTGCTTCCGCGCCGGCATCTATCGCATCGCCTTGAAAAGCCGGACGCAGCACTGGGAACAGGCCGGCAGCGCGCACCGGCACGGCAATGCGTGCGCGGCTTTCGCGCCCGCCGGGCTCCGCTATCGCCAAGGTGACATTGGCCTTGATGGGCAGCGTTGTATCCGGCGCACGCGGTAGCGAAAGTGCCACAACACCACGCCCTTCGCGATCAAGTGGCGCGATTTCCTGGGTGATCAGATCAGGCGCGAAGCTTTCATCTTGCAGCCCAAAGCGCCAGCCACGCCAGGCTTCAAAAGGCTCAGGGTCCGGCAGCAGGCGAATCTCGGCATTGCCCGCAAGCCCCGCGCCCGGCGCGCCATACAGAAAGCGCGCGCTGATCGGCAGATTGAGCGCGGTGGCGCCAGGCACCAATGGCCCTGGCGCCGGCCCGGCAGTCACTTCCAAGCCTTCCGGCACAAAGGCATCCACGCGGAATTGCGCGCGGCCAATCGGCGGCAAGGCTGGGTCGGCCAGCGCTTCAATGCTCCATTGGCCATAGACAGCA
>JADCFR010000446.1 GCA_020249415.1 Roseomonas sp.
GAAACCGTCAGGCAACGCCCATTCACCTCAACCCTACGGCAGGTCTCGACCAGGGCTGGCAGGGTCAGGGCAAGCTCATCCGGCGCGCGGGGAATTTGCCTGCGCACCTGCGCGGCCACGGCGCGGATCTCGGGCGCAGCCCTTTCCGGCTGCGGGCTGAAGGCCGTTTCTCTGGCATAGGCGATCACAAGCGGCATAGGAACAAGGTCCCTGGTCTATCCCTGGATAGGAAACTGTATGTTCACTTTATGTTCCCTCCACCCCGAGAGTCCAGCCCCAATCTGACCAGCGCCGGGGGTGCAGCGGGGGGTGCAAGAGGGGGTGCAATGCCCTCATGGGCCTGACCCCCTGCACCCCCTGTTTTTCCTATCTAAGCCATTGATCCATATGGGGGTGCATCGAGCAAAAACGCGCTTCGACGCACCCCTTTTGCACCCCCTTGCACCCCTTTGCACTAGCCGCACCCCCGGCGTCTCCGCTCGCCTTGGCCCATCGAAATCAGCCAAGCGCGAGAGGTCGCAACATGAACAGGCAACAGAACAACGGCTCCGAACTGCCTCAGAAATGGGAGAAAAGTCAGCTACAGGACGCCCTGAAACTGGCCCGCATTCTGGCCGCCAAGGCCGCCCGCAAGCGCCGAATCGCCGCCGCCGACCGGGATGACCTGATCCAGGACATCCTGCTCGCCCTGCTGCAGGCCAGCGGCCATTTCGACCCGGTACGCGGTTCCTGGGGCGGCTTTGTGACCATCATTGCGCGCCGGACCATCGCTGATCAGGCCCGCCGCCCAAGTCCCCCGCCCTCTGTCTCGCTGGACAGCAAGGAGGCCGCAGGCATCCTGCGCAGCCTTGCCGCACCGGCGCATGATTCTGATGCGCATCTCGCCATGACGCGCGCGGCGGATGAAATGCCGGAAGCGCAGCGCGCATTACTGCGCAGCATCTTTACGCATCGCGACATCGCGGCAACGCGCGCGGCGAGCACTGTCTCCACCGCCACCTTCTATCGCGAGCTGCATGAGCTGCGCTGCTGGCTGCGCATCATGGGCGCATCGCCATGCGCAACGCGCACCACACACCGCGCCGCGCGTGTGTCTTTGAGGTCGTGAGAATTTTTGGCGCGCAAATACGTAATTACCCAGTGAGACCCACATCATCACGGAGGACCACATGATGCTCCCGCAAAATCCAGATCAAGCGTCGCTCGCTGACGCGGCTGATCTGGCAGCGCTGCTTGATCTTGTTCTGGACGAAAACACCCTCTGCGACCGTTTTGCCGATGCGACCGCCGGTGATGCCATTACCTATCATATCGGCATGCTGGCGCGTGATCGGGACAAGGTTGCGACAAAGCTTCCGCCCGAACGCCGTGACGAATTGGAACTGGTCGCGCGTCGCGCCCTTGCCATGGCCGAGGCCGGGCTTTGCCACCTGCTGCAGCGGCGCATGGATACGGAATGCTTCGCCTATATTCTGGTGGTGCGGCCACGCAGCACGAATAGCCGCGGCATGGCCCAGGCCGCGTTGCTGCAAAAGCTGCAGCGGGGGATCGCCTGATGCACGCGCTCCCCAACCGCCCCACGCTCGAAGCAATCCGCCTCATGCCACTCGGCGATATCGTCGCCCTGCCGGCGGAGCACTTGGCTTTGCTGCAATCCGATGCCCGCGAGGCGGCTGACGCTGCCAAGCGCATGCAGGCCTGGATCGAAAGCGCCATCGGGCTTCGCTATCAGCAGCGCGCCATCGCGGCACGCGGCATGGCCGGCAAGGATACCGGTACGGTGCGCTTTCAGGATGGCCCGGTGGAAGTCACCGCCGAATTGTCGAAAAAGGTCGAATGGGACCAGGCCCGGCTTGCACGGCTAGCCGAGGAAATCCGCACTGGCGGTGAGAACCCGCTCGACTACCTCGAGATCGCCTTCAAGGTTCCCGAGCGCGCCTATACCACCTGGCCCGAGCGCATCCGCAAAGCATTCGAACCGGCACGCACCGTGCAGACCGGCCGCCCGACCTATCGCCTGACGCTACTCAGCGAAGCCGCCCAGCGCGATGGCGGTGCATTGGCCGGCCCCCACCCCAGCAGCGAAGGGCCAAACTGATGGCATTGCGCATTGTCACGGCCGATGAGCGCCTTTCGCGCGCGGCCAATAAAACCACACTGGCGCTGTTTGGCCCAAGCGGTGTCGGCAAAACCTCGCAACTGAAAACCCTGCCCGCTGCCGAGACGATCTGCATCGACCTCGAAGCCGGTTTGAAATCCGTCCAGGATTGGCGGGGCGACAGCATCCCCATCCGTCGCTTTGACGATGCGATTGCCATTGCCTGCCTGATTGGCGGCGTGAACCCGGCAGCCGATCCGAATGGGTTTTTCTCCGAGGCGCATTACCAGCACCTCGCCACCGCGCATCCCGATCTGGTGCGGCTGATCGCCGGCAAGTCCATCGTCTTTCTGGACAGCATCACCGATCTGACGCGCCAAGCCATGGCCTGGGCCAAGACGCGGCCCGAGGCGTTTTCTGACAAGACCGGCAAGCCCGATACGCGCGGTGCCTATGGCTTGCTCGCGCGTGAAGTGATCGGGCTGCTGAAGCACCTGCAACATGCGCCTGGCAAGACCACCATCATGGTCGGTATTCTGGAACGCGTCACCGATGAATTCGGCCGCGTCACCTGGCAGCCCCAAATGGAAGGCGGCAAAGCCGCGCGCGAATTGCCGGGCATTGTCGATCAGGTCGTGTCCATGGGCCTGTTTCAGCGCGAGGGCGATGCCTGGCGCCACGACCCCGAACGCGGCAGCGAGCGGCGCTTGGTCTGCCGTGCCGGCAATAGCTTCGGCCTGCCCGCGAAGGATCGCTC
>JADCFR010000447.1 GCA_020249415.1 Roseomonas sp.
CATCATTGAAGCGGTTGGGCTGCATGCGGCGATTGATTATGTGAACGCCATCGGCATGCCGGCCATTGAAGCGCATGAACGCGCCTTGGTGGATCATGCCATGCGAAAACTGTCAGACGTGCCGGGCCTGACGCTGCTGGGCCGCGCGCAGGATCGCGGCGGGGTTTTCGCCTTCTCGCTCGACAATGCCCATCCGCATGATCTTTCCACCCTGCTTGATCGCGCCGGCATTTGCATCCGCGCAGGGCGGCATTGCGCGGAACCCTTGCATACGCGCTTTGGGGTGGAACAAGGCACCGCGCGCGCTTCCTTCGGGCTTTATACCACACCGGAGGAGGTGGATTACCTCGCCGGTGCGCTGGTGAAAGCGCGGGAGTTCTTCGCATGAGCGGCGGGGATTTCTTCGGCGATTTGCGTGATCTTTATCAGGAAGTGATTCTGGATCATGGCCGCAAGCCGCGCAATTTCCGCCGGCTGGAAGATGCGGATCGAAGTGCGCGCGGGGATAATCCCATGTGCGGTGACCGCATGGAGCTGTTCCTGAAAATGACGCCGGATGGGCATATTGCCGATGCCGCGTTTCAGGGCCGCGGCTGCGCGGTTTCCATGGCGAGTGCATCCCTCATGACCGAAACCGTGCGCGGCAAAACACCGGATGAGGCGCAGGCGCTGGGCACCGCCTTTCGTGATCTGGCGATGACCGGCCAATGCCCCACCTGCGCGGCTTCCCTGGAAGAGGCGATGGAAAGGCTGACACCGTTATCTGGCGTGCATGAATTTCCAAGCCGGGTGAAATGCGCAACACTCGCCTGGCATACGCTGAACGCTGCCCTTGCCGGCGCGAAGGAGGCGAGCAGTGAGTGACGACGCAACCAAGACCGAAGCCCCGGTCCATGCTGCCTGGACACCCGAAGGCGAGGTGAAGCCGCCCGCGCAGCCGGTTTCCGAAGACGTGGTGATCAGCGCCATTTCCACCGTGTTCGATCCGGAAATTCCAGTTGATATCTATCAACTCGGCCTGATCTACGCGATTGAGATCGGCGATGACGGCAAGGTGAAGGTGGAAATGACCCTCACCACGCCATCCTGCCCTTCCGCGCAGGAATTGCCGAACCAGGTGGAAGAAGCCGTGCGCGGGATTGAAGGCGTTTCCGATGTGCTCGTGGAAGTGGTTTGGGACCCGCCTTGGGATCATTCCCGGATGAGCGAAGATGCGCGGCTCGCGCTTAATATGTTTTGAGGTGATGGCATGAATGCAAGCATCGAAGCCAAACCCGCACGGCGCGCCCTGCCGCCGCTGATGTCATTGACCGATGGCGCGGCGGAACGTTTGCGCGCGCTTTACGCCAAGGGTGAGCAGGGCAAGTTCCTGCGCATTGCGGTAAAGACCAAGGGTTGTTCCGGTCTTTCCTATGATCTTTCCTGGGTGGACGCGCCAAGCGCCGGTGATGAGAGCGTCACGGATAAGGGTGTCACGGTGCTGGTGGACCGCAAGGCGACGCTATTCCTGATTGGCACCGTGATGGATTATGAGGTGAAGACCATGTCAGCGGGCTTCACCTTCACCAATCCCAATGAAAAGGGCCGCTGCGGCTGCGGGGAGAGTTTCCACGTCTAACAGCGTGTCAGACCACGCTCGACCAATCCGCCGCAACAAAGCGATAGCCGGTGCCTTCCTTCGCCAGATAACCATTGGCGGGGAAGGGGAAGTGATAGCCGGTGATGCGGATGCGATCCGTCGCGACACGGTCAAAAATGCGCCGGCGCGTCGCTTCCGCGGCGACCGCATCGAAATCGAACACAATGTGGAAATCGGGGCGACGCGCGAGCAGCTCAGGGCGGTTCGTGGTATCGGCCACGAACATCATCTGATCCGCGCCATCGGCGATGTGATAGCAGGTATGGCCCGGGGTATGGCCATGGGCCGCGACCGAGCGCACGCCTGGAATGACCTCAGCATCCGGGCCAATGCGGCGCAGCCGTGCGGCATAGGGGGCAAGGCGCCGCGCACTATTGGCGAAGGTGGCGCGCTGGCCTTCGGGGCTGCGCGTTTCATTGGTGGCGTCGCCCCACCAGGCAATCTCGGCTTGCGGCACAATCACTTCCGCATTCGGGAAGGCGGCCGCGCCTTCGGCATTCAGCAATCCGTTCACGTGATCACCATGAAAATGGCTCATGATCACGCGGGTTACCCGGGCCGGGTCAATGCCGGCGGCCTGCATATTGGCAATCATGCGGCCATTGGTGGCACCCGCAGGCGTCACGCCATTGCCACTGTCGAAAACCACCAAGTCACGGCCGGTATCGAGGAAAGTGACGGTAAAGGGGATCACCAGCCTATCCTGTGGCAGGAAGGCATCGCGCAATACTGCCTGTACCTCCGCCAAGGGCGCGTTGCGTACAAACCCTTCCAAGGGGCGCGCAAAAAAACCATCATGTACCGTGGTGACGGTGAAGGCACCAACCTTGAAGCGGTAAAAGCCAGGGTTGCCTGCAGCCGGTGTCACAGCAGGTTGCGCCTTCGCTGGTTGCAGCAGCATCGGGCTGGCGAGCAGCGCGCCACCTGCCAGGAAAAGCGATCTGCGGGATGATTGCATGTGATGTCTCCGGATGTCTGGTAGCAGGGGGAATTTATGGGCCGGTTACTGACACAGAAGGCACCGCATTTCAAAGAAATTCATGCGACTCTCCGACTGTTGCCAAGCGGCGGAGACCGCCTAGTGGTCCGATCGCCGCTGTCGGTGGCCCTATCCGTAATTTTGTGCGCGGGGGCTTTTTGGGGCAGGGGATAGGTCAGCATGAATCGCACCACTGATCGTTCAACCGCCTCGCTCTCTCACAAGAAACTGTGCCAAGACCGCAATCGCCGCCATCAGATCATCGGTTTCCATCGCCTCATAGGGGTTGTGGCTCCCGTTTTGATTGCGCACCAATAGCATCGCGGTCTTTACACCGCTGGCAGCGAAGTTATTCGCATCATGCGTGCCGGGGCTATGAAGCTTCGCGGCAGTGATGCCGCAGGCGGCAGCAGCATCGGCAAGGCCTTTCATAAGACTTGCGTCCATCAGCCCAGGGGCTGCGCTGCTGCGTTCGCCAAGCGCAATCCTCACGCCCCGGCGCGCAGCGACATCCGCCACAATCTCCTGCAGCTTGGCTTCAAGTACCACCAGATGCGCCGCATCATAGGCGCGAAGATCAAGGCTCAATTCAAAATCGCCTGATACAGCAGTGAGTGAATGGCGATCCGCAGGTGTATGAAACCGCCCGATGGTTACCGCCATGGGCCTGCCCGCAGCTTCTTCCGCCAGCCACAGCTTTTCCAGGCATAGCGACAAATCCGCGCCTGCCAGCGCGGCATCACGGCGGAAGCGATGTGGCAGGCCGGTATGCGCATCCTCACCGGTGATGCGCATGAAGGGATGGCGCAGATTGCCTGGATTGGCGAGGCAAATGGCAATCGGCGCATCCGCCTCAATCAATTGCGGCGCCTGTTCGATATGCACTTCCAGATAAGCGCCAATGGCCGCGGGATCACGCAAGGGCTTGCCGTGTTTCAGCAGCACCGGATCACCCCCCGCCGCCGCGATGCTTTCCGCCAGCGTCTTGCCCGTGCGCGCATGGCGCAATTCCAGCGCGCCTTCCGGCAGGCGCGCCAGTAAACACCTGCTGCCAATCAGGCCAAGGCCGAACCAGACCGCTTCTTCACACCGCAGCGCCAGCACCTCAATATCCCGGCGCAGCGCCATACCCGCAGCTTGCAGCGCCGCAACGGCGCCAATGCCGGCAATCACGCCCGCAGCGCCATCAAAATTGCCGCCCTGCACAATACTATCCAAGTGGGA
>JADCFR010000448.1 GCA_020249415.1 Roseomonas sp.
ATCAGGCCGCCGCCGCCCGCTTTGCTGCGCAATCGGTGAAAGCGTGAAGCCGAGCCTTTCATAGGCCGCACACATCGGCGCCAAGTCACGCGCCGCGACGCCAAGATGGTCAAGGGCAAGGGCCGTGTTCATGCGGGATTCTCATAACGATCAAGCAACCAGGAAGCGGGCTCGGCGGCGGCTTCATCATACCAGCGTGCAACAAGGGGGTGTGCGCGCACTGCGGCCATGTAGCGTTGCGTGGTGGCGGAAAGCTCGGGCTGCCAGGTGATGAAGCGCGCCACCACCGGCGCATACATGGCATCCACCGCGCCGAATTCGGCACCCATCAGAAACGGGCCGCCATGCGCCGCGATGGCTTCCGCCCAAATCGCTTCCACCCGTGCGATATCGGCAAGTGATTCCGGTGTGCGGCCACGGCCCGGAAAGCTGCGGCCCAAATTCATTGGCATCGCCATGCGCAGATTGCGAAACCCGGCATGCATCTCAGCCGCGATGGACCGCGCATGGGCGCGCGCGGCGCGCTCTGCCGGCCAAAGCCTGGGCGCGATTTCGGCGCAGTATTCGCAGATACTCAGGCTTTCCCAAATCCGCGCGCCGCGATGTTCCAGAAAGGGCACCATGCCGGCCGGCGTCGCGGTTTTGAGCGCGGTGGTCGCACCCCCGCCCGCGAGCGGGATCACCACTTCCTCCACCTCCAGCCCGGCCAGATGCACGGCAAGCCAGCCGCGCATGGACCAGGAAGAATAACGCTTGGTGCCGATCACAAGGCGGCCTTCGGCCATGGGGGGTCTCCTGCAGCAATGCGCGGGATTATGCCCTGGCTTGTCGCGCTTCGGCTACCTATTCATTGGGCCGCAGGTTATTGCGCCGCGCCACCGCGCCCCAACGATCCAACTCCGTCGCCACAAAACCGCGAAAGGCTTCGGGCGACATGGGCGAGGGCAGGGCGCCTTCATCGGCCAGCCGCGCCAGGACTTCCGGATTGGCCAAGGCCGCATTGGTCGCTTCCGCAAGCTTCGCCACCACTTCGGGCGGCGTGCGACCGGGGGCAACAATGCCATACCATTGCATCGCCTCAAACCCCGGAATGGTTTCGCTGATTGCCGGGATATCCGGGGTTTGAGCCAGCCTTTCCTTGGCCGTGGTGCCAAGTGCCGCGACTCGCCCCGCCCGCAGCACGGGCAGGGCCGCGGGTGTGCCGGTCATGCCGGATTGGATATTGCCGGCGAGCAGATCAATCACCATCGGCCCCGATCCACGATAGGGCACATGCACCATTTTGAGACCCGCCGCTTCAAGAAACGCAATCATGCCGATATGCACATTGGAACCAGCGCCCGCACTGCCATAGGTGATGGTATCGGGTGCGGCCCTGACGCGGGCGATGAAGCCGGCCAGGCCGCCCTCCGCCAGATTATGCTGCGCCAGCAGCACCATGGGGACTTTGGCGATCATGCCGATATGCGCGAAATCCTTCATCACATCGGCGCGCATGCGATAGACATGGGGGTTCACCGCCAGGGTGCTGATCATGCCAATGCCGATGGTGTGGCCATCGGGCTGGGCGGCGGCAATTGCCTCGGTCGCGATTACGCCGGCGGCACCGCCGCGATTTTCCACCACGACGGGTTGGCCCAAGCTGGCCTGCATGGTCTGCGCCATGACCCGCGCCAGGATATCCGTGGCCCCCCCAGGGGCGGCGGGCGCGATGAAGGTAATGGGCCGGCGCGGCCAGGGCGCTTGGGCCAAGGCTGGGCTGGCAAGGAGCGCGGGGGTGAGGAGCAGGCTGCGGCGGGTTGGTTTCATGGGCTTTCCTTTTGCGGGTAGCCTGACGCCTTAGCCCTCCCCTTGGCAAGAAAAAGCCGTATCCCATGGCCGCAAAAACCATGAAATCATGGTAAGATTTTCATTCCATCCGGCGGTTTTGCCGGATATAGTCTCGCCATGGACGATATAGACCGGAATATCCTGCTGGAACTCCAAGGCAATGGCTCGGCAGGGCTGGCGGAACTCGCGAAAGTCGCGGGGCTTTCCGTCTCGGCCACGGCGGAACGCGTCAAGCGGTTGGAAGAACGCGGCACTATTCGTGGCTGGCGGGCGGATCTGGAACCGGCGGCGGTGGGCTGCCCGCAACTCGCCTGGGTTTTCGTCATGCTGCAATCCGGCGCGGAAGCAGGCTTCATCGCCGCCATGGCGGAGGATGAGGCGGTGCTGGAATGCCACGCGATTTCCGGGCGCTGGTCCTATCAGGTGAAGCTGCGGCTGCCGGACCTTGCGGCGGTGGATAGCTTCACCAATGCGCGCCTGCGCGCGCTGCCTGGCGTGATGCGCACGGAAACCCTGGTGGCGCTGGCCACGCATAAGGAGACCAGCGCGCTTCCGATCGCCCCGGCAGATGAGGAAGAATAGCGCCCTGGTTTCGCAAGTGTGGGCGCGGCGCCGATGAGCCGCCGGCCACTTGAAATCACGCCCGAATTGATGCTGCGCGCCTATGGCGCCGGCCTGTTTCCGATGGCCGAGGGGCGGGGCAGCACCAAGCTCCATTGGCTTGACCCGGCGCTGCGTGGCATTCTGCCTTTGGATCACGGTTTTCATTTGCCCAGGCGGCTCAGGCGCACGGTGCTGTCGGGGCGCTTTACCGTCACGGCGGATGAGGATTTCGCCGGTGTGATCGCGGGTTGCGCCGCACCTGCGCCGGGGCGCGCCGATACCTGGATCAATGCCGAAATCGAAACCCTGTTCACCGCGCTGCATCGCATGGGCGCCGCCCATTCCATTGAGGTCCGGCAGGATGGCGCGCTGGTCGGCGGGCTTTACGGTGTTCGGATCGGCGGCGCGTTTTTTGGGGAGAGCATGTTCTCCCGCACCACGGATGCGTCAAAAGTCGCCTTGGTGGCGCTGGTGGCGCGGCTGCGGCTGGGGGGCTTTACCCTGCTGGATACGCAATTCCTGACCGCGCATCTGGCGCGCTTCGGCGCGGTGGAACTGCCGAAGGCCGAGTATAAGCGCCTGTTGGAAGCCGCCATCGCTGTGCCGGCGCGCTGGTGGGCGAGCCCCGATCCCGCGCTGCTGGAAGCGGAAATCCGCGCCATGTGACGGGCATCAAGCCCGCATCGCGCTTTCATTTGACCTTTCGCCAAGCCGTGCCAAGCTTCCCGGAAGTCCGCCCTGGAGGCGTGACGAAAAGGGGAGAGAGAAACATGCGTCGTCGTGATTTTCTGGCGAGTACCGTCGCCATCGCTGCTGCACCCGCAGCACCCGCCCTGGCGCAAACCGCGCGCGCACGCACACTGCGCTTTGTGCCGCAGGCCAATCTGACCTCACTTGATCCCATCTGGACCACGGCGGCGGTCACGGAAAATCATGGCTGGCATATCTATGACACGCTTTATGGCATGACGGATGATCTGCGCGTTGCGCCACAAATGGCGGAAGGGCACACGGTTTCCGATAATGGCCTCACCTGGAATATTCGGCTCCGTGAAGGTTTGCGCTTCCATGATGGTGAACCGGTGCGCGCGCAGGATTGCGCGGCAAGCCTGGCGCGCTGGTCCAGGCGCGATACATTCGGACAATCATTGGGCGCGGTGGTGGATGAATGGGGCGTGGCGGATGATCGGACCATCCGCATCAAGCTGAAATCGCGCTTTCCATTGCTGACGGAAGCGCTCGGCAAGCCCGCCGCCGTGGTGCCCTTCATGATGCCCGAACGCATGGCCAAGACCGATCCCTTCCAGCAGATCACGGAACATGTCGGCTCCGGCCCCTTTCGGTTTTTGGCGAGCGAATATGTCTCCGGCAGCCGTGCGGCCTATGCGAAGTTTGATCGTTACGTGCCGCGGCAGGAAGCAGCATCGCGCACCGCCGGCGGCAAGGTCGCGCATATGGATCGCGTTGAATGGACCATCATGCCCGATAGCGCGACGGCAGCGGCGGCCTTGCAGGCGGGCGAGATTGATTGGTGGGAACAGATCAATGCCGATCTTGCGCCATTATTGCGCCGAGCGCGGGGCGTTGAGGTGAAGGTGCTGAATACGCTTGGCTATATTGGCGTCTCCCGCTTCAATGTTCTGCACCCGCCTTTTGACAAGCCGGCCATTCGCCGCGCCTTGCTGCTGGCCATCCA
>JADCFR010000449.1 GCA_020249415.1 Roseomonas sp.
AGTGCGACGATGATCTGATTGGCCACCTTGCAGGTCTGCCCCGCGCCAATGCCGCCGACCAAGGTGATATTCTTGCCCATGGCTTCGAACAGCGGCTTGGCGCGCGCAAAAGCCGCTTCCGAGCCACCGACCATGATGGTGAGGCTCGCCTGCTTGGCACCAACCTCCCCGCCCGAGACCGGGGCATCAAGGTAATCGCCGCCCTTGGCCGCGATTTTGGCCGCGAATTCCTTGGTGGCGGTTGGGCTGATGGAGGACATGTCAATCACCAGCGTGCCGGGCTTGAGCCCCTCCGCGACACCGCCCGTGCCGAACAGCACGGCTTCCACATCGGGCGTGTCGGGCACCATCAGGATCACGGCTTCCGCCCCGGCGGCAGCGGTTTTGGCATCGGGCACCACGGCGAAGGCCGCGCGGTCCTCGGCGGTCAGGCTTTTGCGTTCGACCACGGTGATGGTGTGGCCGGCGGTCTTGAGATGCCCGGCCATGGGGCGGCCCATGATGCCAAGGCCGATAAAGGCGATTTTCATTGTGTTTCAGTCCTTATAGGGGGCGAACCAGGAAAGCCCGGCGAGCGTCTCGCCGGCGGGGCGGTATTCGCAGCCAATCCAGCCGCGATAGCCCATGTCATCCAATTGGGCGAAAACAAAGGGCCAATTCACCTCACCCGTGCCGGGTTCATTGCGGCCCGGGGTATCGGCCACCTGCATATGGGCGATATACGGCAGCGCCGCACGGGCACGGGGCACCAGATCGCCCTCGGTGATTTGCGTGTGATACAGGTCGAATTGCAGCCCAAGCCGGTCGGGACCCACGGCCTCGATCACCTGAATGGCATTGGCGATGCCGGTCAGGGAATAGCCCGGCATGTCGCGCTGATTGATTGGTTCAATGCAGCACTTCACCCCCTGGGCAATGGCCTTTTCGGCGGCCCAGGCGAGGTTGATGGCGTAAAGGGCTGTCAGCGTGCCCTGCGCGACGCCGGGCGGCACCATGCCGGCCATGACATGCAGCCGCGGGCAGCCAAGCGCCCCGGCGTAATCCAGGGCGCGCATGATGCTGTCGCGAAATTCCTGCTCGCGGCCAGGGTGGCAGGCCATGCCGCGTTCCCCCTTGGCCCAATCGCCTGGGGGCGCATTGAACAGCACCTGCTGCAGGCCATTATCCTTGAGCCGGGCCGCAATCTCGGCCGCCGGGTGGTCGTAAGGAAAAAGGAACTCCACCCCCTTGAAGCCGGCCTTCGCCGCCAGCGCGAAGCGGTCCAGAAACGGGACTTCGTTGAACATCATGGATAGATTGGCGGCAAAGCGCGGCATGGGCGGGGTTCTCTCGGACGGATGGTCGCGAAACTAAAGCAGTTTCGCGCCTGGGGAAATCTCCCCCACAAAGCCTCTTCCCGGCCGGGGCCGGCGCCCCTATAGGCGAGGCTTGGACTTTAACCAAAAACAGGAGAACGGGATGCGAAAGCTGTTATGGGCGACCGCGCTGGCCTGCGGGCTGGCGCTTGGCGCGGCAAACTCGGATGCGCGGACGGTGCGCTGGGCGGCCTCGGGCGATCCAAATACGCTCGACCCGCATAGCCAGAATGTCGGCACCGTCACCATGGTGCTGCAGCAAATCTATGACCCGCTGATCAGCCGCAACCAGGAATTGGGTCTGGCGCCGGGCCTGGCGACGCGTTGGGAACAGCAGGAACCCAATCGCTGGCGCTTCTGGCTGCGTGATGGCGTGAAATTCCATGAGGGTGAGGCCTTCACCGCTGATGATGTGGTGTTCAGCGTGACGCGCGCCCTGGCGCCGACCTCCAATTACGGGATTTTCGTGGATACGGTGGAACGCGCCGTGCAGGTGGAACCGCTGGTGGTGGATATCATCACCAAAATCCCGGATCCGATCCTGCCCAATAAGATCGCCTCTGTCTTCATCATGTCGCGGAGCTGGTCCGAAAGGAACAATGCCGCGCGGCCGCAAAACACCCGCCAGCGGGAAGAAATGCACACGGTACGCAATACCAACGGCACCGGCGCCTTCCGCCTGACCGCGCGTGAGGCCGATGTGCGCACCGTCATGGCGCGCAACACTGACTGGTGGGGCTGGCGCGAAGAAGCCAGCCGCGAAGCGAATGTGACTGAAATCATCTTCCGCCCGATTGCGTCCGATGCGACACGCATCGCCGCGCTGTTGTCCGGTGAGGTTGATTTCGTGCTCGACCCGCCCTTGCAGGATTTGAACCGGCTGCGTCAGGCGCAAAATATCCGCGTGCTGGAAGGCCCGGAAGTGCGCACCATCTTCCTCGCGATGGATGTGTTCCGCGATGAATTGCTCTATTCTGATGTGAAGGGGCGCAATCCGATGAAGGATTTGCGCGTGCGTCAGGCGTTGTATCACGCGATTGATATTCAGGCGATCCACCGCACCACCATGCGTGGCCAATCCGTGGTGACCGGCACCTTCTTCCCGTCCCAGGTGAATGGCTATGTCAAGGAAGAAGATGTGCGCCTGCCCTATGATCCGGCACGCGCGCGGGCGCTTCTGACGGAAGCGGGCTATCCCAACGGGTTCGAGATCACGCTGGATTGCCCCAATAATCGCTACATCAATGATGAGCAGATTTGCCAAGCCATCGTCGCCATGTGGGCGCGGATTGGCATTCGCGCCAAGTTGAATGCCATGCCCTTGGCGCCCTTCTTTGCCAAGATTCAGCGGGAAGATACGTCCATCTATCTGCTGGGCTGGGGCGTGCCGACCTTGGATGCGCTTTATTCCTTCCAATCCCTGGTCGCGACCCGCAATGGCCAGCAGGGCGAT
>JADCFR010000045.1 GCA_020249415.1 Roseomonas sp.
ATTGCGCGTCAGCGCCGCACCACCCAGCAGCACGGGAATATCCACGCCCTGGCGGGACATTTCTTCAAGATTTTCCCGCATCACCACGGTGGATTTGACAAGCAAACCCGACATGCCAATCGCATGCGCCTTGTGCTCACGTGCCGCCGCGACAATTTCCGTCAGCGGCACCTTGATGCCGAGATTGACCACGCGATAGCCGTTATTGGTCAGAATGATATCCACCAGATTCTTGCCGATATCATGCACATCGCCCTTCACGGTGCCGAGCACGATGGTGCCTTTTTCCTGGCCTTCCACCCTTTCCATATAGGGTTCCAGATAGGCAACGGCGGCTTTCATGGTCTCGGCCGATTGCAGCACGAAGGGAAGCTGCATCTTGCCGGCGCCGAACAACTCGCCCACCACCTTCATGCCATCCAGCAGAATGTCATTGATGATGGAAAGTGGCGCGATGCCCTTGGCGAGCGCATCGGCCAATTCATCATCCAGCCCCTTTCGGTCACCATCAATGATCCGGTCCTTGAGCCGCCCTTCAACGGTCTCCGCACGCTTCTTCGCCGTGGCATCGGCGGCTTTGCGGCCGGCGAAAAGCTCCAGCATTTTTTGCAGCGGATCGTAGTTCTCCGTGCGGCGATCATAGATCAAATCCTCCGCAACCTTCACTTCCTCGGGCGGGATCTGGTGCAAGGGCTTGATCTTGGAGACATGCACAATCGCCCCCGTCATGCCGGCCTTCACGGCGAGGTCCAAAAACACGCTGTTCAGCACATGCCGCGCGGCGGGGTTGAGCCCGAAGGAGATATTGGAAAGGCCAAGAATGATCTGAATATCGGGAAATGCATCCCGGATCATGCGAATGCCCTCAAGCGTCCAAAGGCCAAGCTTGCGGTCATCCTCATTGCCGGTCGCGACCGTGAAGGTCAGCGGGTCAATCATCAGGTCTGATTGCGGCAGCCCGTGCTTGTCGCAGGCAAATTCCACCAGCCGGCGGGCGATACGCAGCTTATCCTCGGCGGTCTTCGCCATGCCCACTTCATCAATCGTGAGCGCAATCACGGCGGCGCCGAATTTGCGCGCAAGCAACATGCGATCTTCGGCCGCCTTTTCACCTTCTTCGAAATTGATCGAATTGATGATGGGCTTGCCGCCATGCAGCTTAAGCGCGGCTTCAATCACCGGGGTTTCGGTGGAATCAATCACCAGCGGACCATTTACGCTGCTGGTGAAGCGCCGGATCACCTCACTCATTTCCGCCATTTCATCGCGCCCGACAAAGGCGGTGCAGATATCAAGGCTGTTCGATCCCTCGGCCATTTGCTCACGGCCCATGGCAACGCAGCCATCCCAATCACCCGCCGCCTGACGTTCGCGCCAGGCTTTTGAGCCATTGGCATTGCAGCGATCACCGATCGAGAAATAAGAGTTTTCCTGACGCGGCGCCGTCGCCGTATAGAGCGAGGCGGCCGACGGCACCCAATGAAACTTGCGCTTGATCGGCGCCGGGCGCTGCGCGGCACCGCCGAGTTTGCGCAGCATGGCATCAAGTGCCGCGATGTGCGGCGTGGAGGTGCCGCAGCAGCCACCGATCAAATTCAAGCCATCTTCGACCACAAAACGTTCCATCCAGGCGGCGAGTTCTTCCGCGCCCAGCGGGTAATGGGTTTTACCATCCACCAATTCCGGCAGGCCGGCATTGGGCTGGCAGGAAATCAGCCCCGGCCAGTTTTGCGACAGCCAGCGCACATGTTCGGCCATTTCCTGCGGGCCGGTCGCGCAATTGAGCCCCATCAGCGGCACATCCAGCGCATGCACAATTGTGGTCGCGGCAGCAATATCGGGGCCGACCAACAGCGTGCCGGTGGTTTCAACCGTCACCTGCACGAAAATCGGAATTGTGGACCCCGCCGCCTTGCGTGCAATTTTCGCGGCATTGACGGCGGCCTTGATGAATAGCGTGTCCTGATTGGTTTCCGTCAGCAGCGCATCCGCGCCACCGGCAATCAGGCCGCGGCATTGTTCCACCAAAGCGGCTTCAAGCGCGTCATAGGAGATATTGCCAAGGCTTGGCAGCTTGGTGCCTGGGCCGATATCACCCACCACCCAACGATGCCGGCCATCGGCGAAGCTCTCCGCCGCTTCGCGCGCCAATTCCACCGAAAGCTTGTTGATTTCAAAGGCGCGGTCTTCCAGTTCAAATTCCGCCAAAGTCACCGGCGACCCGCCGAAGCTATTCGTCAGCACCATATCGGCACCCGCTTCGTAATAGCCGCGATGGATATCGCGCACGATATCGGGGCGAGAAAGGTTCAGCACCTCTGTGCAGTTTTCCTTGCCCCAGTAATCACGATCCACTTCCAGGGCCATGGCCTGCACGCGGCTACCCATGCCGCCATCACACAGCAAAACGCGGTCACGAAGGGCGTCGAGAAGATGCGGGCGCGCCATGGGGAAACCTTCAAGAAACGGGGGTGGAAACAGAAAGTGGCAGGCGTTCGGCCGACCAAAGCTTGAGCGAAAGGCCAGCGGGAATCGCGCTGACGCGCGGCGCGGTGCAACCCGCCCCGCCAAGCCAGCCCGCCATCGCGGCATCATCAAAACCAGGCCAGCGATGCGCGTAACGTGTCAGCAAATCAGCGCGGTCATGCGGCGCCAAATCAAGGATCAGCAGCCGACCACCGGGGCGCAAAACGCGTGCAGCTTCAGCCAAGGCAGCAGCGGGGTCTTCCGCGTAATGCAGCACCATATGCAAGGTGACGGCATCAAAGCCCGCATCGGGCAAGGGCAGCCGATACATATCCGCCTGCCTCACCGAAATATGGCTGAGGCCGCGTTCCGTGAGGCGGCTACGCGCCAGCGCCAGCATCTCGCGGGATGCGTCAATGCCAAGCCCCTCATCAATGCGCGGCGCGAGGCGTTCCAGCACGCCGCCCGTGCCGCAGCCGATATCGAGCAAGCGGCCAAGGCGCGGACCCGGCAGGGCGTTCAGGAGAGAGGTTTCAATCGCCTCGGTCGGCAGGCCAAGGGCGCGGGTTTCGTCCCAATCGGCGCCATGGCTGCGAAAACTATCGGAGGCGATGCGCGCCCGTTCCGCCGCCAGCCGCGCCGCGGCGCGCCGGTC
>JADCFR010000450.1 GCA_020249415.1 Roseomonas sp.
TAGGAAGGACTGTTCCGGCTGCGGTTGCGCGCTTCCTCACCGCTGATTGGGCAACCGCTCTCGGCGCTTCAGGAAAATGGCTGGGGCGCCTTGCGGCTTGTTTCGGTGAATGATGGCGAAACGGGCGATAGGCTGCGTCGCCCCACCATGGCTGAGGGGGATTTTCTGCTCGTCTCTGGCCAGGCTGAGGATGCAGCGCGGCTTGCCACCGAACAGCATTTGGCCTTCCGCCTGGAAAACAGCGATGAGGATCTGCGCGACAGCCTGTTCAATCGCAGTTCCGGCCTCGCGGAAGTGATGATCCCGCCAAGGTCTGCAATGATCGGCCAGACCGCCTATCAGGGCATGATTACCGAAAGCGGCGATCTGGTGGTGATTGCCATTCAACGCGGCGGCGTTGATCTGGGCGCTGAGCCTGTGGAATTGCAAGCCGGTGATACGATGCTGTTGCAGGGCACATGGAAGGCGCTGGATACGCGCCTTGCCGATCCGCAAGTGTTGGTGGTGAATTCGCCCGATACGGTGCGCCGTCAGGCGGTGCCGCTTGGTGCGGGCGCCTGGACCACGCTTGGCGTGCTGGCTGGCATGGTGTTTTTCCTCGCGACCGGCCTTTTGCCTGGGGCGGTGGTGGGCATCGCGGCCTGCTTCATCCTTGTTCTGTCGCGCGTGCTGACAGTGGATCAAAGCTACCGCGCGATTGACTGGACCACGGTGATCCTGGTGGCCGCCATGATGCCGCTTTCCACCGCCATGGTGCAAACCGGCGCGGCGCAATTGATGGCCGATGGCCTGGTTGCCATGGCCGCAGGCGGCAGCCCGACCATTCTGCTGGCGGGGCTTTTTGTGCTGACGGCGGTGCTCGGCCAATTGATCAGCAATACGGCAACGGCGTTGATCATCATCCCGGTTGGGGTTGCGGCTGCGACCTCCATGGGGATTTCACCGGCGCCGGTGCTGATGAGCATCGGGATCGCCGCTGCCGCGGCCTTCCTGACACCGATCGCGACACCGACGAATCTGATGGTGATGCGCCCGGGCGGTTATGCCTTCGGTGATTACTGGAAATTCGGCCTGCCGATGATGATCTGGTTCTTCATCATCTGCGTCTTTGTCGTGCCCCTGATCTGGCGGTTCTGACGCATGGGCAGTCTCGCACGCTTTTTCCTTGCCAGTGCTGCGGTATGCGCCGCACTGCCGGCACTTGCGCAGGCGCCAGCGCAGCAACAGGCTGATCCCGCCGGCACCTTCGCCTTTGTGCTGGAGAATGATACCTTCTCCGGCAATGATCGCTACTATACCAACGGTTTTCTGTTTGCCTGGCGCGCGCCTTCCTATGATCCGCCGGCATGGCTTGCAGGGCTGACCGAGGGGCCGAACCTGTTCTTTCCCGGTGGTGGTGTCACGCGGTGGGGCCTCAGTTTCGGGCAGAAGATGTTCACGCCGGAAGATACGCTCGCGACCAATCCGGACCCGAAGGATAGGCCCTATGCCGCCTGGCTTTATGGCGCGGTGACGCTGCATTCCTACACGGCGCGGGAATTGGGCACGCTGGAATTGCAGCTTGGTGTTGTTGGGCCATCCGCGCTTGGCGAATGGGTGCAGAACACAACGCATGATCTGATGCGCATTGATCGTGCCTATGGCTGGGATTACCAGATTCGCGATGAACCCGGCATCAATCTGGTGACGAACCGGCAATGGCGCATGAATGGCGAACCCGATTCCGGCGGGCGGCGATTTGGCTGGGTGCCAAGCCTCGCGGCCAGTCTTGGCAATGTGAATACCTATGCGGCAGCGGGGATGTTGCTGCGCTACGGGACAGAGTTGGAAGCGGATTTCGGCCCGCCGCGTGTGCGGCCGGTCTCCGCCGGTTCGGTTTTCTTTCAGCCGACCGGGCGCTTTGGCTGGTATGTTTTTGGCGGCGTTGAAGGCCGCGCGGTGGCGCGGGATATTTCGCTCGATGGCAATACCTGGCGCGATAGCCGCAGCGTGGATCGGGAAGTGCTGGTGGGCGATGCCAGCCTGGGCTTTGCGTTGATTTTCGAAAGCGCGCGCCTGACCGCGACCTATACGATCCGCAGCAAGGAATTTGAAACCCAGCGCGAAGCCTCACAATTTGGCTCGCTCAGCATTGCGTTCCGGTTTTAGCGGCTGATCGGCAATGGGCGCCTGAGAGATACGCCGCACAGTCGCGCGACACTCCGCCAATGTGCGGCGCGGCCCCCTGGTTTCAAGTTATGGTGAAGGACTGATGGCGGTAACGCCAAAATGCAGGGGGCATGCAAATGAGATCAAAATGGGCCGGCGCGGCCGTGCTGGGTCTGATGGTGGGTGCCTCACCGGCCTTCGCACAACAGCCCACCATCGAAGAGTTGATGCGGCGCATTGATGCGTTGCAACAGCGCGTGAATGAACTTGAACGCGAACGCCGCCCGCAGCGCCCCGCCGCCGTGGCAGCGCCAGCACCTGCGCCCGCACCGGCACCAGCCACGCCGACACGCGCCGCAGCACCGCGCACCGCGCCCGTTGCCACCGCTGCCGCCCCCGCCGCCGCGCCCGCGCCACGCTCGCCCGAGACAGTGCGCGCCGAGGTGGATGAGGCGCTGCGCGGCAGCCTGGATGGGCTTGCCATGCGCATCCCGAATACGGATACGACGGTGCGGCTTTACGGCTTTCTTCGCCTGACCGCCTATCAGGATTTCAATGCGCGCAATCCTACCGATGCGGCCTCGGTCCAGGGGATTCCGCTGACGGCCAGGAACACGCAGCCCGGCGGCTTTGACGTTACCGCACGCAGTTCGCGCTTTGGTTTCGATACCCGCAGCGACACCGCCTGGGGGCGCCTTGATACCACCATTGAAGGCGATTTCCGCGGGGAAATTTCAGCCGGCGGTGATCTCGCCTTTCGTCTGCGGCAAGCCTTTGCTGAATTGACCCGCGATGATTGGAGTTACCTGATTGGTCA
>JADCFR010000451.1 GCA_020249415.1 Roseomonas sp.
ACCGGTGTATTGAATGGCGCCCTGCATTATTAGCCCGCGTGCGCCGCCGCCGAGCACAACGCCAGCATCCACGCGCCAGGTGCCGGGCGGGATGACGGCGAATTTTTTGTCTGCCGCCGCGCGATCAAAACAGGCCTGGATGGCCGCGCGATCATTCGCCGCGCCATCACCAAGCCCACCAAAATCAAAGGGTAGCACGGCCTCACGGTCGCGCAGATACTTTGCGAGATCAGTCTTGGAGATATTCTGCCCCAGCACCAGCAGATCATCGATGCGTGCGGCCATGGCAGCGCCCCTAGATTGCGGTAGCGGTGACCGGCCCGATCAGCGCGGAGACATTGCCCTCGGCCGAGACAGAACGCAGCCAATACCAGCGGGCATCAGCGACACTGAGCCCGGTGCGATCCCAGGGCAGCGCTGTCGGTTCGGTGGCAAGCTTTACGGCCTGGGCAAGATTGGCGCTGCTTGCCTCAAACACCTGCAAGCGCACCACCTCGGGCGGCAGGATCCCCGAAAGCCGTACACCCCCCGCAATGCCAAGCGCCGCCAGTGCGGTGACGCCGCCTGGAATGGCAGCCTCCTGCCAGCCGGATACCGCGCCACTGCGGGCCACGGCGCGCAGCCTGAACGCCGTCGGCTCACTCGTGGCGATGGAGGCCGCGGTGGCACTCAGCGCCCCGCCATAGCCCTGCCAGGCGGCAACGGAGACGGGCCGGAATTCCAATTCATAACCGGACAGATAGGCACTGCCGACCGCCGCCCAGGAGATGGCCATTGCGGCAAAGCTGACACCTGTTGGTGTTTCCACATTGATCGTGGCAGGCGCGGCAATCACACCCGGATTGGGCAGCACTACGGATGGGCTATCGCCGGTCGCGCGTTCATCCACGGCAGAGTCCCAATCCCAGATTGCGGGATCCTCCTCGGCCAGTGTCAAATCAACGCCGCCATCGGGTGCAAGCCGCCAACCCGTCACCCACCATGGTAGCAATCCGCACGTTCTGGATAAGCAGATCCGCGGCGATGCCCAAGACGCCCTGGCCTCCATGACGGGTTCGCGTTATCGATGAAACCTTATCCGCCCGAGGACGCTGCCATGCGCGAGATGGTTTTTGCCGAAGCCCTTCTTCCGCGCGGCTGGGTACGCGACGTGGCGATTCAGGTCGACGGAGACGGCCGCATCGCAAGCATCACGCCGGGCGAGGCGGGCGGCACGCTGATTGCCCTGCCGGGGTTGGCGAACCTGCATTCCCATGCCTTCCAGCGCGGCATGGCCGGGCTGACCGAGCACGCCGGCGATGCCGAGGATTCGTTCTGGACCTGGCGGGAATTGATGTACCGGTTCCTCGCGCACCTCACGCCCGAGGACGTGGAGGCGATAGCCACCCTCGCCTACGCCGAGATGCTGGAAGGCGGGTTCACCCGCGTCGGTGAGTTTCACTACCTCCATCATGCACCCGACGGCAGCGCCTACGCCAACATCGCCGAGATGGCCGAACGCATCGCCGCAGCAGCGCACGCGACGGGCATCGGCCTGACATTGCTGCCGTGCTTCTACGCCCACGGAGAGGCTGACGGCGCCCCGCCGACGCCCGGCCAGCGGCGCTTCCTGTCCGACCGCGACGGCTTCGGCAGGCTCTGGACCGCGAGCCTTCGCGCGATCGCACCGCTGCACGGGGCCGGAATCGGGTTCGCGCCGCATTCCCTGCGTGCCGCGACCATCGGCGAGATCCGCGACCTTCTGCCGCTGGCGGAGGGCCGCCCTGTCCACATCCACGTCTCGGAGCAAGTCAAGGAAGTCGAGGCCTGCCGCGCCATTCTCGGCACGACGCCGATCGCGGCGCTGTCGCGCGCCATCCCGCTCTCGCCGCGCTGGTGCCTGATCCACGCCACCCATGCGACGGATCCTGAGATCGCGCGCATCGCCGGCAGCGGCGCGGTCGTCGGCCTGTGCCCCGTGACCGAGAGCAATCTTGGCGACGGAATCTTTCCGGCCGCCGCCTATCGCGCGGCCGGCGGCCGCTTCGGGGTCGGCACCGATTCCAACGTGCTGGTGTCGGCGGCGGCGGAATTGCGCACGCTGGAGTACTCGCAGCGGCTCTCGCAGCGGCGGCGCAACGTGCTGGCTCGGCGTGGCGGCTCGACTGGCGGCGCGCTTTGGCAGGGGGCCTGCGCCGGTGGCGCGCAGGCACTGGCGTCCGGCGCCGCCGGACTGGTCGAGGGGGCGTGGGCTGACCTTGTCCTGCTCGACCCGGCACATCCCGCCTTCGCCGCGCGCGCGGGCGACCGTGTGCTCGACAGTCTGGTGTTCGCCGCGCGCGACGGCGCGATCCGCGAGGTGTGGGCGCGCGGGCGGCGCGTGGTCACCGACGGCGTGCACCCGGCCCGTGCCGCGGCGGAGGCGCGCGTCGGCTCCGTGCTGGCACGGGTGCTGTCGGCGTGAACGAGTTCGTTCTCGACGGCGAGGCGCCGTTGCACGCTCAGATCCGCCGTGCGGTCGCGGGCGCGATCCTGTCCGGAAAGATCTCGCCTGGCGGCCGCATGCCGCCGGAGGCGGACCTCATGCGCCAGTTTGGGGCATCGCGCATGACGGTGCACCGGGCGATCTCCGACCTCGCCGGAGAGGGGTTGGTGCGCCGCAACCGCCGCGCCGGCATCTTCCGCGCACGGTTGATGGACTACTGGCAAGGCCGCTGCCCGCTTACCGGGATCAGCGAACCCGGCCTACTGCGTGCCTTCCACATCAAGCCGTGAGCGAGTTGCGCGACCTTGAGGCGAGCGAAGGGCGTGCCCTCGGCCGCCGCGCTGCCAGCGAGGGGAGAGCGCTGCGGGCCCGCAGTCTCGCGCATTTGCACCCGCAGCTTGGCGATGTCCCACTGGCCGTCCGGTTCGCGCGT
>JADCFR010000452.1 GCA_020249415.1 Roseomonas sp.
ATCCGCGGCCCAAGCCCGGCCACAATGCGCCGACAAATCGCCAAGGCATGCCGATCATCCTGCGCGTAATGATCCACCACACCGGATTGGCGCGCATGCACATCAGCGCCACCCAATTCCTCAGCAGTCACAACCTCACCAGTGGCAGCGCGCACCAAAGGCGGGCCACCCAGGAAGATGGTGCCTTGTTGGCGGACGATAATGCTTTCATCCGACATGGCGGGGACATAGGCGCCACCCGCGGTGCAGCTTCCCATCACCACGGCGATTTGCGGAATGCCTTCCGCGGACATATTGGCCTGGTTGAAGAAGATCCGGCCGAAATGCTCGCGATCCGGGAAGATTTCATCCTGTTGCGGCAGAAAGGCGCCGCCGGAATCCACCAGATAGATGCAGGGCAGGCGATTGGCGCGGGCGATTTCCTGCGCGCGCACATGCTTCTTCACCGTCATCGGGAAATAGGTGCCGCCCTTCACCGTGGCATCATTCGCGATGATCACGCATTCACGACCTGATACACGCCCAATGCCGGAAATAATGCCGGCACAGGGTACTTCCCCACCATAAAGCCCATGGGCCGCAAGCTGAGACAATTCCAGAAAAGGCGAGCCCGGATCAATCAGCGCGCGCACGCGTTCGCGCGGCAGCAGCTTATTGCGCGCCAGGTGCTTGTCCCGTGCGCCTTTGCCGCCCCCCTGTTCGGCAGAAGCGACGGTTTTTTCCAAATCCGCAACCAGCGCCGCCATGGCTGCAGCATTGGCGGAAAAACTCTCGCTGCCCGTATCGAGCGTACTGCGCAGAATGCTCATGCGGTTTCGCGGAACAATTCCCGCCCGATCAACATGCGCCGAATTTCCGAGGTGCCGGCACCGATCTCGTAAAGCTTGGCATCACGCAGCAGCCGGCCAGTCGCGTAATCATTGATATAGCCATTGCCGCCGAGGCATTGAATCGCCTCCAGCGTCATCCAGGTGGCTTTTTCGGCGGCGTATAAAATAGCGCCGGCGGCATCCTTGCGCGTGGTCTGGCCGCGATCACAAGCCTTGGCGACCGTGTAGATATAGGATTTCGCCGCGTTCATGGTGGTGTACATATCAGCGATCTTGGCCTGCATGATCTGGAATTCACCAATCGCCTGGCCGAATTGCTTGCGTTCATGCACATAGGGCAGCACGATATCCATGCAGGCCTGCATGATGCCAAGTGGGCCGGCGGCAAGCACTGCGCGTTCATAGTCAAGCCCACTCATCAACACGCGCACGCCGCCGTTGATTTCGCCGAGCACATTCTCAGCCGGCACTTCGCAATCCTGGAATACCAATTCACCGGTGTTTGAGCCGCGCATGCCAAGCTTGTCGAGCTTTTGCGCACAGGAAAAACCGGGGAAGCTCTTTTCGACCAGAAAAGCCGTGATGCCCTTGGGGCCGGCGGCAGGATCGGTCTTGGCATAGATCACGAGCACATCCGCATCCGGGCCATTGGTGATCCACATTTTCGTGCCGTTCAGCACATAGCGATCACCGCGCCTTTCGGCGCGCAGCCGCATGGAAACCACATCGGAACCCGCACCTGGTTCACTCATGGCCAGGGCGCCGACATGCTCACCAGAAATCAGCTTGGACAGATAGCGCCGCTTCTGGTCTTCCGTGCCATTGCGCCTGATCTGGTTCACGCAAAGATTGGAATGCGCACCAT
This sequence comes from Roseomonas sp., assembly GCA_020249415.1. Lineage (GTDB taxonomy): Bacteria > Pseudomonadota > Alphaproteobacteria > Acetobacterales > Acetobacteraceae > Neoroseomonas. The sequence goes on from JADCFR010000452.1 coordinate 1,696, forward strand.
AGGAAAGCCCGACCGAAGCAGAGGCGCGAGAGATTTCCTCCATCGCGATAACATGTTCCAGATAGCCCATGCCGGCGCCGCCATATTCTTCCTCAACCGTGATGCCGAGCACGCCAAGATCACCGAATTTCCGCCAGAGATCGGCGGGGAAATCATTGGTCTTGTCTATATCCGCAGCGCGTGGCGCGATTTCAGCCGCGGAGAAGGCGGCCACCTGATCGCGCAGCATATCGGCGGTCTCGCCCAGATCGAAATCCAGCCCTGGAAGGCGGTTTGGAATAATGGCCATGCTCAACCCATCGCGTTTCTCAAAATTGTTGCAGCCAGGATAGGCGCAGGCGCCGCCAAGGCCAAGCAAATATTGCAAACTTGCCCCCACCCCGCCAAGATTGCACCAATGCCCAGGGAGAATAGAAATGACCAGCCCCGCCCTTAGCTATGTAACAGGCCAAAGCACCCAAGCCTTGATCGGTGAGACCATTGGCCTGAATTTCGACCGAACCGTTGCCCAATGGGGTGATCGGCCCGGATTGATCGTGCGCCAGCAGTGCATTCGCTGGAGCTATGCGGAATTGGGCGCGAAGGTGGATGCCTTCGCTGCCGGGCTTCTGGCACTGGGGCTGCAACCAGGCGACCGCGTTGGGATCTGGTCGCCCAATAATGCCGAATGGGTGATCACGCAGTTTGCCACCGCCAAGGCGGGGCTGGTGCTGGTGAATATCAATCCGGCCTATCGGCTTTCCGAATTGGAATATGCGCTGAACAAGGTTGGCTGCCGCGCGCTGATTATCGCGACACGCTTCAAGACATCTGATTACGTCGGCATGGTGAATACGCTGGCGCCGGAATTGGCGCGCGCCCTGCCGGGCCGCCTGACAGCAGAGAAATTGCCAAAGCTTGAGATGGTGATTGAAATCAACGCGAACCCATCCCCAGGCATGATTCCCTTCCACAGCATTCTGGAAATGGGTGCGGCGGCGCATCATGAACGGCTGCGTGAATTGGCTGCCAAGCTGCAATTTGATGATCCTATCAATATCCAGTTCACCTCCGGCACGACCGGCGCACCGAAGGGGGCGACGCTGACGCATCATAACATCCTTAATAACGGCTTTTTCATCGGGGAGGCGATGAAGCTGACGCCGCAGGATAAGCTGTGCATTCCCGTCCCGCTTTATCATTGCTTCGGCATGGTGCTGGGCAATCTGGCCTGCACCACACATGGCACGGCCATGGTCTATCCAGGCGAGGGCTTTGATCCCTTGGCAACGCTGCAAACCGTGGCTGAGGAACGCTGCACCGGCCTGCATGGCGTACCCACCATGTTCATCGCGCAAATGGAACATCCGCAATTCGCAAGCTTCGATCTTTCATCGCTCCGCACTGGCATTATGGCCGGCGCGCCTTGCCCGATTGAAGTGATGCGCCGCGCGGTGGACAGCATGAATCTACGCGAAATCACCATCGCTTACGGCATGACCGAAACCAGCCCGGTCAGCTTCCAGACCAGCGTGGATGATCCGCTGGATCGCCGCGTTTCCACCGTGGGGCGCGTGCAGCCGCATCTGGAAGTGAAGATCATTGATAGCGAGGGCCGCATCGTGCCGCGCGGTATGCCGGGCGAGCTCTGCACACGTGGCTATGCAGTGATGCTTGGCTATTGGGAAGACCCCGAACGCACCGCGCAGGCCATTGACGCGGCGCGTTGGATGCATACCGGCGATCTGGCGACGATTGATGACGAGGGCTTTTGCAATATCGTCGGCCGCATCAAGGATCTGGTCATTCGCGGTGGTGAGAATATCTATCCGCGAGAGGTCGAGGAATTCCTCTATCGCCATCCCAAGATCGAAGATGTGCAGGTGTTTGGTGTGCCGGATCAGCGCTTTGGCGAGGAACTCTGCGCCTGGATCAAGTTGCGCGCGCATGAACATCTGACTGCGGAGGATGTGCGCGCCTTTTGTGCGGGGCAGATCGCGCATTACAAGGTGCCGCGCCATATCAAATTCGTCGAAAACTTCCCCATGACTGTGACTGGCAAGATGCAGAAATTCATCATGCGTGATGAAATGACGCGTGAATTGGGCCTACAGGAAGCGAAGACGGCATAACAGGATGAGCAGCACTCTTTTTGCCCCCGGCTTCAAGACCAGCCCCTGGTGGTGGGAAGCAGCCGAACCGACGAAGCGCGACAATACGCTGCCCGATCACACGCCAGTTGCGGTGATTGGCGGTGGCTATGCCGGGCTTTCGGCCGCGCTCAGCCTGGCGCGGCTGGGCCATCAGGTGACGGTACTGGATGCGGAACGTATCGGCTGGGGTGCTTCTTCGCGCAATGGGGGGATGGTCTCAGGCGGGCTCAAGGTGGCAAGCACAGCACTGAAGGAAAAGCTCGGTGTGGAACAGGCGCGCAATATCGCCATGGCCGCCGCTGCTTCCTTTCCCTTCATTGAAGAAACCATCGCGCGCGAGGGGATTGATTGCGATTATACGCGCTGCGGGCGTTTTGTCGCGGCCTGGACACCCAAGCATTATGACATGCTGGCGCGGCAATCTGATTATATCGCGGAAATCACTGGACTGCCCACGGAAATGCTGCCGCCATCGCGCCAGCATGAAGCGCTGGGATCAGACCATTATCGCGGCGGTATGAAGGCTGGGGCCACCGGTAGCATCCACCCGGGCAAATATGCCCGCGGGCTTGCTGCGGCAGCAGAACGCGCCGGCGCCAGGCTGGTGGATGAAACGCGTGTTTCTGGCATTCGCGCTGATGGATCGGGCTTTCGCGTTGCGACCAATCGTGGCGAATTGCGCGCCGATGCCGTGCTGGTGGCCACCAATGGCTATTCGCGCGGCACTGATGGCCAAAGCGCCATGCCCTGGCTCGCACGGCGCATGATCCCTGTCGCGTCCTACATTATCGCGACCGAGGAACTACCCGCTGAGACGATGGACCGGCTTTTTCCGGGCCGACGCATGATCAGCGACACCAAGCGCGTGCTGAATTATTTTCGGCCGGCTCCGTATGGCAATCGTCTATTGTGGGGTGGGCGCGCACGCTTCGGCCCCAATGCGCCGGAAGCCGCCGCACCGCGGCTGCACAGTTTCATGACCGCGGTATTTCCTGAGCTGAGCAAGGTG
>JADCFR010000453.1 GCA_020249415.1 Roseomonas sp.
CCTTCACGGCAAAGCGGCGCGATACGCGCTGGAAGGCAAGCCCGGCCTTCGCCATGGATTTCCGACCTGGCAATTTTGGGGGTTAAGGTGATGTTACGTCGTCGTAGTCTAATCGCTGCTCCAGCTGCCCTTTTGGGGGCGCCACTTGCGTCGCCTGCCCTGGCGCAAGCCGATAATCGCCCCACGCTTACCATCGCGGTTCAGCGCCTTTCCAATTCGAATACCTTTGAACCGCCGCGTGAACAGTCCAATGTCGGCTTCCGCATCCACGGGCTTTACGCCGAACAATTGATCGCAACCGATTGGCTGGGGAATGCCGCGCTGACGCCTGGGCTTGCCACTTCCTGGCGGCGCGTTGATGCGCACACCCTTGATCTGACGCTGCGGCAAGGCGTGAAATTTCACGATGGCAGCGTCCTTACTGCCGAGGATATTGCCTTCTCCTTTGCGGATCGCCTGTTTGGCACGCAAGGTGCCACAGGCGCTGGCCGCAGCACGATCCTCGCCGGCACAGCTACCAAGGAACCGCCGGCGGAAGTGATTGCTGTCGGGCGCCGCACCTATCCGGGGCTTGAGCGTGTTGAAGTGCTGGATGCTCAAACCGTGCGCTTCGTCAATCGCATGCCGGATGTCACGCTGGAAGGCCGTATCGCGCAAAGTGTGGGCGCCATTTTCTCCCGTACGGCCTTTGCGCGTTCGGATAGTTGGCTTGGCTGGGGGCGCGCGCCGATCGGCACCGGCCCCTATCGCATAGCTGAGTTTCGCCCCGATACAATGCTGGTGCTGGAAGCGCATGATGAATATTGGGGCGGCCGCCCGCCCGCGCGCCGCTTGCGCTTTGTTGAGGTGCCCGAGGTTTCTGGCCGTTTGAATGGCCTGTTTTCCGGGGAATATGATTTCGCCTGCGATGTTCCGCCGGATCAGATCACGGTTGTTGAACGCAATGCGCGGTTTGAGGTGTTGGGCAGCCCGATCAACAATATCCGCAAGCTTGCCTTTGATAAGACGCACCCCGTTCTGGCGGATGCCCGCATTCGGCGCGCCATGACGCATGCCATTGATCGACAGGTGCTGGTGGATGCGCTTTGGGCTGGTCGCACCAAAATCCCGCGCGGCATGCAAATGGAAAGCTACGGCCAGATGTTCCTGGCCGATTGGGAAAACCCACGCTTCGATCCTGTCGAGGCGCGGCGCCTCGTGCGTGAGGCAAATTATCGCGGCCAGCCCATCCCGTATCGGCTGTTGAACAATTACTATACCAATCAGGTGGCCAATGCGCAGATCATGGTGGAGATGTGGCGTTCAGTTGGCATCAACGTCGTGATCGAAATGAAGGAAAACTTCGCGCAGGTGACGGAACGCACACCTGGCCGCGGCGTGCGCGATTGGTCCAATACCTCGGTGTTTGGCGATCCGGTGGCGGGACTGCTCCGCAGCTTTGGTCCGGGTACGGAGGCTGAGCGCAATGGTGAATGGGCGAATGATGAATTCAACCAGACATCCACTACGCTTGAGGCCGAAACCGACATAAACCGCAGGCGCGAGCTTTTTCGCCGTATCCTGACCATCGTGGAGCGGGAAGACCCGGGCTATATCACTTTGCATCACGCGGCGGCCTTTACGGCCAAGCGGCGCAATATCGAATGGCGTGCCTCATCTGGTTGGGCGATGATGTTTGGTCCTGGCAATTTACGGGTTGGTATATGAAGTACCTGGTCCGCCTCACTGGGCTTTCGGTCACTTTTGACGGCGCGCCAGCGCTTCGCGGCATAGATCTTTCGATCGCCAAGGGTGAGGCGGTTGGGCTTGTCGGCGAAAGCGGCTGCGGCAAATCCGTCACGTGGCTTGCGGCGCTTGGCCTGCTGCCGCCCAAGGCCCGCATCACCGGCAGCGTCATGCTGGATGGGCAGGAATTGATTGGTGCCCCGGCGCCTGTTTTGGAACGGGTACGCGGTGGCCGCATTGCGATGATCTTTCAGGATCCCTCCAGCAGCCTCAATCCTGTTCATCGTATCGGCAAGCAGATCATGGAAGCGCTTGCACTGCACCGGGGCATGACAGGCAGCAATGCGCGCGCCGAGGCAAAGCGCTTGCTTGACCTTGTTGGTATCCCTGACGCAGTCAGAAGGCTTGATGCCTATCCCCACGAACTCTCAGGCGGGCAGAATCAGCGCGTGATGATTGCCATCGCGCTTGCCGGTCAGCCTGAATTGCTGGTGGCTGACGAACCCACGACCGCCTTGGATGTGACCATCCAGGCGCAGATTCTCGAATTGCTGCAATCCATACGCCGCCAGATGGGCATGGCGCTGGTGCTGATCAGCCATGATCTTGGTGTGATTGCCGAAGCCTGTGAACGCGTAGCGGTCATGTATGCCGGCCGCATCGTGGAAGAGGCACCGGTCGAGCAACTTTTTCAATCAGCCGCGCATCCCTATACGCAAGGATTGATTGGAGCGCTGCCGCCCATGGATGGCCCGCGCCGGCGCCTTGCGGCCATTCCCG
>JADCFR010000454.1 GCA_020249415.1 Roseomonas sp.
AAGATAGGCAGCCGACAGCGGTAATCAGGTAGCGCGCGGCGTAATGCCCGCCCTGTTCGGTCCGCACATGCCAAAGATTTTCCGCTTCATCATAGCGCGCTGCTACCACCCGCGCGCCGAAGGTGATGTCGCGCTTCAAATCAAGCTTGTCGGCGGCGTAATTCAGATAGCGCAGAATCTCGGGCTGGCTCGGGTAGCGTTCGGACCATTCCCAGCCCTGCACCAGCTCATCCGAAAAATGGTAGCAATAGCTGTGGCTTTCGGAATCACAGCGCGCGCCTGGGTAGCGGTTCCAATACCAGGTGCCGCCCACGCCATCGGCTGCCTCCAGCACATGGGCGGAAAGCCCGAGCCGATCCCTGAGCGCATGAAGCTGATACATGCCGGCAAAACCGGCACCGATGATCAGCGCGTCATAAAGCTTCGCGTCAGTTGAGGTGGCGGCAAGCGGGGCTACAGCATCAAGCATGGCGGGTTCTTCTGGTTGTTCATGGGCTTGGCGAAGCTACCCCACACGGGCGCCCGGCGCCAAGCGGGGGCAAATCCTTGCCATTTCGGCGGGGCAGCCCACATAGGTCGTGAAAGCGCCGCAAAGCCCCCTGCCCGATGGCGTCGCTTCGACCTTGGGAAAGATCAATACCGTGAATATTCAAACTCCTGCCTCTGGCCTCACCACGGCCAATGCCTCTCTGGAGCCGCGCCCCTCCCGCGCGGAAGCCGAAGCCGCGGTGCGCACGCTGCTGCGCTGGGCCGGCGATGACCCGGACCGCGAAGGGCTGGTGGATACCCCCGCGCGCGTCGCCCGCGCCTATGAGGAATTCTTCGCCGGGTACGAGACAGACCCGGTGGATTTGCTCGCGCGGTCCTTCGAAGAAACCGATGGCTATGATGAAATGGTGATCCTGCGCGACATCCGCATGGAAAGCCATTGCGAACACCATATGGTGCCGATCATTGGCCGCGCACATATCGCCTATCTGCCGCAGGGCCGGGTGGTTGGCATCAGCAAGCTCGCCCGCGTTTTGGAAGTCTATGCCAAGCGCCTGCAAATCCAGGAAAAGCTGACGGCACAAGTCGCGAATACCATCGAACAGGTGCTGAAGCCGAAGGGTGTCGCCGTGGTGATTGAAGCGGCGCATCAATGCATGACAACGCGCGGCATTCATAAGCCGGGTGTCACCATGGTGACCAGCCGCATGCTTGGCGCCTTCCGTGATGATGCCAGCACGCGGCGCGAATTCCTGGCCATTATCGGCGGCCAGCGCGCGAATGTGATTGAGGGCTGACACGATAGCCTTCCCACGCCGAAGCGCCGCTTGACCAAGGGGCGCTTCGGCGCGCATGAGCCCCCATGCGCTTTACCACACCCCCCAGTGCCGAAGACCTGATCGACCTTGCCGAGGATGCGCTTGGCGCCATCCCAAAGCCGCTGCGCGATTTGCTGCAGGGTGTCGCCATTCTGGTGGATGACATTGCGGAGGAGGAGATGCTCCGCGACTTGGGGATTGAAAACCCCTATGAGCTGACGGGGCTTTATCTTGGCGTGCCGCTGACTGAAAAAAGCAACGGCATGGTGCCGGAAGAACCAGATCGTATCCTGCTATTCCGAGAGCCCATCCTGCTGGAATGGATTGAATCCGGGGAGGATTTGTTCCGCCTTGTGCGGAACGTGCTGATCCACGAAATCGGCCACCATTTCGGCTTTTCGGATGAGGATATCGAAAGGCTGGAAGGCGGGGAATAGCCGGCGGGCGCTGCCCCTGAAGCCGCCGGGGTGGCTGCGGGAGGCCGGTTCACGCAGGGCGCTGCGACCCGATGCGAAGAAACAAGTAGGTATCATCAGCCGAGAAAAACACCACACCGCAGCGGTGCAAAAAATTCAACAGGACAGGGCGATGGATGCCCGCTTTGCTGACGCGAAAGACCGTGAATCCAGCAAAATTCAAGAAAGCCTTTTGCGTCATAAAGAGTGATTTAAGCCAACGCAGCGCCTTATTGCCAGGCAGGAAGGTCGGGTGAAACGCAACCAAGGCAGCTATCTCTCGCCGTTCCAGCAATGGTCTTATCCCTGAAAGAACATGATATTCTGCCCCTTCAATATCCATCTTGAGGAAGACCGGCTCGTCATCGCCGAGTTTCGTGTTGATCTCAGCCGGTGTAATCGTTTCAATCTCCCAACTGTTTTCCTTTTCACCAAAGAAAACACTGGACATCGAATCCCCTTTGCTGCCTTTTGATCCCAAGCGAAGGGTTCCGCCTTGCGGGGAGACCGCGCGTTCAATGATTTCGATGCGCTCAGCGAGCAGGGGGTTCAAGGCGATGTTTGTCCTGAGCAGTCCAGCGGCAACGGGATCCGCCTCAATGGCGATCACGCGCTTGGCGCGACCCGCCGCGTAAAGCGTGGTCGGCCCGATCCATGCGCCGATATCCAAAAAAACCGTGCTGCTGTTCAGGTGCCGGTCGAAGGTATCAAGGGTGGCTTCTTCCCATTTTCCCGCTTGGAAAACTTCCCAAAAGGCCTGATGGGCCTCACTGACAACGACCCTTTGGCCGCGTAGGGATAATTCCATGGCATTCCTGAATCCAAATATTATTGAGGGGCTTCAAAACCTCGTAAACCAAGCCGGCGCAAAAGGAAAACCATGCGTCTCGGGTCTTCCTTCTGCTGCTGCGCGGTTGCTTCCCTTCTCAGATGGTGGGCTGGGGAGCAAGACAAGGCTCTATACCAAGCCGCCAACATCAACCCCGCGCGGCCCGGGTAGGCCCCCCGGTTTCAACCCGCCCCGATCCATCCTAAATAAAACTTCATGTCTATCACCTTCACCCTGAATGGCGCCTTGCGAACGCTCCCCGCTGAAACGCCACCGGCCATGACCTTGCTCGATTGGCTGCGCGCGGCGGGGCTGACCGGCACCAAGGAAGGCTGTGCGGAGGGGGATTGCGGCGCCTGCACCGTGGTGATTGAAGCGCCAGATGGCGCCCGCGCCCCGGTCAATGCCTGCCTGATGACGCTTGGCCAGGCGCATGGCCTGGCGCTGCGCAGTGTAGAGGGTCTCTCAGCCCCCGATGGCGCGCCGCATCCGGTGCAGGAGGCGATGCTGGCTGCCGAGGCTACGCAATGCGGCTTTTGCACGCCGGGGATTGTCATGTCGCTTTACGCCCATGCCCGCATCGGTGGTGACGCGCATGAGGCTTTGGCCGGAAACCTCTGCCGCTGCACCGGCTATCGCCCGATTTTGGATGCCATGGCGGCCGTGCCGGTGGCGGAGGATGCCGCGCCATCCTGCCCCGTGACCGACGTCACCGCCCTTGGCCCGCCCGAGCATCGCTTTTTCCTGCCGCGCAATCTGAAAGATGCGCTTGCGCTCAGGCGCGAAAACCCTGGGGCGTGGCTATTGGCCGGCGGCACGGATCTCGGCCTGCGGTTTTCGGAACATCGCGACAATCCCGCTGCGATTATTTGCCTGCGTGATGTTGCGGAATTGCGCGGCATGAGCGCGGGGCCAGCGGGGCTTTCGGTTGGTGCCGCAGAACCTTACGCGGCGCTGCTGGATCAAATCGCAGATGATCGGGATTTCGCGGGTTTTGCCGGGCTGCTGCGGCGCTTGGGCTCTCGCCAAATCCGCGCGCTTGGCACGCTTGGCGGTAATTTGGGCACCGCAAGCCCCATCGGCGATGCGCTGCCGCCTCTGCTGGCGCTTGGCGCGCGGGTGACTCTCGCGGGGCCTGATGGCGCGCGCGATATCGCGGTTGAGGATTTCCTGCTCGGCTATCGGCGCAATGCGCTGGCGGCGGAGGAGGTGATTGCGCGAATCTTCATCCCAAGGCCGAAACCGGCCGCGATTTTCGCCGCCGAAAAACTCTCCCGCCGCCATGACCAGGATATCAGTGCGGTTGGGCTTTCCGTGCTGCTGGAACGCGATGGTGACGTGATTACCCGCGCGCGCATCGCCCATGGCGGATGCGGACCAATGGCCGCACGCGCGCCAGAGGCCGAAGCCGTGCTGCAAGGCGCGCCCTTCACCGAAGCGCAAGCGCGTGCCGCCGGTGAGGCTTTGGCGCGCGCCATCACGCCCATGGATGATTTGCGCGGCTCTGCCGCATATCGCCGTGTCGCGGCGCGCAATCTAATGCTCCGGCTTTATTGGCGCGCAGCGCGGCCCGAGGCAGCGGCGGAAATCATGGCTTTGCCAACGCCTCATGCGCCGCGGTTCATCGCGCCATGAATGCGCCTTTGGCCCAAGGTGCGGCGCTCGCGCATGATTCCGCGCTTGGCCATGTGACGGGCCGCGCGCCCTTCGCGGATGATGTGCCGGAAGCGCCGGGCATGTTGCATGGCGCGTTATTGCTCTCGCCCGTCGCGCATGGGCGGCTTGGGGCTTTGGATGTCGCGGCGGCGCGCGCCATGCCGGGGATTGTCGCGGTGCTGACGGCGCGGGATGTGCTGGGGGCGAATGATATCTCGCCCTCAGGCCGCGAAGTGGAACCACTTTTTGCCGAGGGCGAGCTTCGCCATCACGGCCAGCCGATTGCGCTGGTGGTGGGCGCAAC
>JADCFR010000455.1 GCA_020249415.1 Roseomonas sp.
CGGTTTCCGGGATAGCTGGGCCATGTTTGCCGAACAGATCGAAGGCTATCGCGCTGCCCGGGTGCTGCCGCCGCGTTGAAAATAATCGAGGGTCGCGGCGCCCCCTGCCTTGACCCTGCCACACCCCCCTGCAATACGCCCCCCGCCCCGGATGTTCCGGGGCAGAGCATCGTCGGGCTAAACCGGCGAATCCCGCGACAAGAGGCCGAACCACGCCATGCGCGATAAGGGCGAATATCTCTTTACCTCGGAATCCGTTTCCGAAGGCCATCCTGATAAGGTGGCGGACCGCATTTCAGATACCGTGCTGGATGCCTTCCTGACCGCCGATCCCTATGCCCGCGTCGCCTGCGAAACGCTGGTCACCACCAATCGCGTGGTGCTGGCGGGCGAAGTACGGGGCCCGGCGGAAATCACGCCGGAATACCTGATCCATCTGGCGCGGCTTGCGATCCATGACATTGGCTATGAGCAGGAAGGCTTTCATTGGCAGCATGCCGATATCGCCTGCCATTTGCACGCCCAATCGGCGCATATCGCCCAAGGCGTGGATGCTGCCGGCAATAAGGATGAAGGTGCGGGCGACCAGGGCATCATGTTCGGCTATGCCTGCCGCGAAACACCGGAATTGATGCCGGCGCCGCTCTATTACGCGCATGAAATCCTGCGCCATGTCAGCACGCTCCGCCGCGCCAAGGATAACGCCGTGGCCGGGCTGCTGCCTGATGCGAAAAGTCAGGTGACTTTGCGCTATGTGGATGGCAAGCCGGTGGGGGCTACTTCCGTGGTGGTTTCTACCCAGCACGAGGAATCGCTGGAACAGGCCGACATCAAGCGCATCCTGCGCCCGATTGTGGAATCCGTGCTGCCCAAGGGCTGGATGTGCCCGGATAGCGAATTCTACGTGAACCCGACCGGCACCTTCATCATTGGTGGGCCGGATGGCGATTGCGGCCTGACCGGGCGCAAAATCATCGTGGATACCTATGGCGGTGCGGCGCCGCATGGTGGTGGCGCTTTCTCCGGCAAGGATCCGACCAAGGTGGACCGCTCGGCGGCCTATGCCGCGCGCTATGTCGCGAAGAATGTCGTGGCGTCTGGCCTCGCCGATAAGTGCACCATTCAGGTGAGCTACGCGATTGGCGTTTCCAAGCCATTGTCGGTTTATTTCGACCTGCATGGCACGGGCAAGGATGTGGATGAGGCGAAGCTGGCGAAGGTGATTGACGGCATGGTCAATCTCTCCCCGCGCGGCATTCGTGAGCATCTGAAGCTGAACCGCCCGATCTATGTGCCGACCAGCGCCTATGGCCATTTCGGCCGCGTGCCGGATCCAGCGAAGGGTACTTTCACCTGGGAAATGACCGATCTGGCGGATGAGCTGCGGCGCGCCTTTGGGCGTTGAGGCTTGGGCAGGCCCGGAAAAACTTGACTTTTCCGGGCCACTTAGGCTACGAACTTATTGGGATATAGAGGAGTTTCAGAGATGTTTTTCATGAGTGGCCATAAAGACTGAATTCGGGCGCAGCCCATGTCAGTTTTCTCGGCCAGGACGGTATTGCGCGTGGTTCTGTTCGCAACCCTCCTGGTAGCTGGCTTCGGTTACGTCTTCGGGCCAAGTGCCGCGCCATTTCTAACAGCTTGTATCGCTTTCATCGCGGCCGTTGTTGGCTATTTTTCGCTGGTCCAGACCCGCGATTTGGCGCGCAAGAAAGCGACTCTCGATCTTATCGAAAGCGCTGAGTCAAAAGAATACTACCAGGATCGCTACACGGCTTACCTCGCCTTTCGTCGTGCTTCGCGCGCGGAGCGGGAGCAGATTGCAAATCCGGAAAATCGTGACCCCACTTGTGACGCCTTGCGCAGCAAATGCCAGGATTTCCTCAACCATTATGAACTTGTCGCCATCGCGGGTAAGCAGGGTTTGCTTGACTTGGATTTTTATCGGGATTGGATGGGTCCGAACTTCGTACGAGACTGGAACGAGGCAGAGATTTTGGTGAATAGCGCGCGCGGTGTGGACAGGCCGGGCGATCGGGGCAATCCGGCCGCATTTGAAAATTTTGAACGCCTCGCCGTCTCCTGGGGAGGCAAACCATTGTGCAGGAAATAATCTCCACGCGTCTCGCGATCGGTGTCCCGGATCGCCTCTATGGCCGGCGCCGCGGCCACCCCTTGCGCCCACGGCAGCAGCGCCTGCTTGAAGAAACCCTGCCGCGCCTTCGGCTCACCCAGGCGCAAGCCACCGATCCGCGCGCCGCTTTCGGCATGGGCGATGTGCCGCTTTGGCTGGAAGTGGGGTTTGGTGGCGGGGAACACACGCTTGATCAAATCGCGGCGCATCCGGGCGTTGCCTATATCGCCTCGGAAGTCTTCGAAAATGGGCTTTGCGCCCTGCTGACGCGCCTAGTGCCGGAAGGGGCAGAAGAAACGGGCACTTTGCCGCGTAATTTAAGACTCTGGCCGCAAGATGCGCGGCATTTGCTGCGCGCCCTGCCAGAGGCGGCCTTGGATCGGCTGTTTCTGATGTTCCCCGACCCCTGGCCCAAGGCGCGGCATGCCAAAAGGCGCTTTGTGCATCCGGAATTGCTGCCCATGGTGGCGCGCGCCATGAAGCCGGGCGGGGTTTGGCGCATTGCCTCTGATGATCCCACCTATCAGGAATGGGTGCGTGACTGCATGGGCGCGCAGCCCTTCTTCAGCCTGGGCAGCCTTGCCGAGGTGCGCCCCGCCGGCTGGCCACCGACACGCTATGAAGCCAAGGCGCTGCGCGAGGGTCGCCAGCCACTTTATTGGGAATGGATCAGGCGCTGACGCGATGCGTCGGGCTCGCGCGGGCGGCCAATGGGACGCTTACCCAACGCCCAATAATTCAACCTCAAAAATCAGCGTCGCATTGGGCGGAATGACGCCACCCGCGCCGCGCGCGCCATAGCCAAGCTCGGGCGGGATGATCAGCGTGCGCTGCCCGCCCACCCTCATGCCGGCAAAACCCTGATCCCAGCCGCCAATGACATGGCCGGCACCGAGCATGAATGAAAAAGGCTCGGCACGGTCGCGCGAAGAATCGAATTTGCGGCCCTTGTTTTCAGGCGCGGCGCCATCGAACAGCCAGCCCGTATAATGCACCGTGATGTGCTGCCCCGGTGTCGCTTCGGCCCCGGTGCCGAGTTTCGTGTCAATCATGGTCTTCTCCTTTTAGGTTCCTCACAAAAAGCAAGGCCCGGAAGCCGAAGCCTCCGGGCCTGACGCCTCATGCAGAAAGGGGGCTTATTCGGCCGCCTGTTCCAGCTTTTCCAAAACCCGCGGCGGCGACATGGGCAGCGCGTAGAAGCGCTTGCCCGTCGCGCGATACATGGCGTTGGAAATCGCGGCCAGCGGCGGCACCAGGGGCACTTCACCCACGCCACGCACGCCTTGCGGGTGCTTTGGATTGGGGATTTCCAGCATCACCGCATCCAGCATCGGCAGATCCGAACAGACCGGCATGCGGTAATCAAGGAAGGCAGGATTATCTACCTGGCCCTTGGCGTTGTAGATATATTCCTCGTTCAGCGCCCAGCCGATGCCCTGCGCCGCGCCACCCTGCATCTGCCCTTCGACATAGGCCGGATGCACCGCGCGCCCGACATCCTGGAAGGAGGTATAGCGCAGCACCTTCACGGTACCGAGTTCCGGGTCCACTTCCACATCGCAGATATGGGTCGCGAAACCGCCTTCGGCGCCGGTGGTGTTCAACTGCACGCCAGCCCCAATCGGCCCGCCGGTTTCCGTTGCCTTGGCAGCGATTTCCTTCAGGCTCAGCGGCGGGAATTGCCCCGCATTGGCGCCGGCCGGGCGCGCTTCGCCATTATCCCAAATCACCGCTTCGGGATCGATCTTCCAGATCTTCGCCGCGCGTTCCTTAAGCTGGGTGATGACCTTTTCGGATGATTGCGTCACCACCATCGCGGAAGCGAATAGCACGCGGCTGCCCCCGGTCAGGTTGGAATAGCCAATCGTCGCGGTATCGCCGATCAGCACGGAAACGCGCTTGTAATCAATGCCAAGCAATTCCGCGGTGATATTGGCGATGGAAGCGCGGGACCCACCAATATCCGGATGCCCGGTGGTGACCACCACATTGCCGTCTTCCGTGATGTTCACCTGCGCGGAGCTTTCACCACCCGCATTGAACCAGAAGCCACTCGCGACCCCACGGCCCTGATTGGGGCCAAGCGGCGCGCTGTAATGCGGATGCGCCATGGCCGCTTCAATGGTTTCCTTGAAGCCAATGCGCGGATAGACCGGGCCATGCGCAGCCTTGGTGCCTTCCTGCGCAGCGTTTTTCAGGCGCAGCGCCAGCGGGTCCATGCCAAGCTTTTCGGCCACTTCATCCAAGACGCATTCCACACCATAAGCGCCAATCGGCGCACCCGGCGCGCGATAGGCCGCAACTTTTGAGCGGTTGGACACCACATCAAAGCCCAGCGAATGCACATTCGGAATGTTATAGGGCGCGAAGGCGCAGCCCGCCGCACCGCGAATGGGCGAACCCGGCAGCGCGCCCGCTTGCAGGTAGAATGTGCCCTGCGCTGCGACGATGGTGCCATCCTTCTTCGCACCAATCTTGACAGTGCTGAAGGAGCCCGAGGTCGGGCCCGTGGCGCGCATCACTTCTTCGCGCGTCATCACCATTTTCACCGGACGGCCGGATTTCTTGGCGAGCAGCAGCGCCACCGGTTCAAGATAGACAATCGTCTTGCCGCCAAAGCCGCCGCCGATTTCCGCCGGAATGGCGCGGATATCGCTTTGCGGCAGGCCGGTGAGGTAGGAGCACATCGCGCGGACCATGAATTGGCCCTGGCTTGAGCTCCAGATCGTCGCCTTGCCGTCGGCCACACTGACCAGGCAGGCATGGGTTTCAATATAGCCCTGATGCACGGGCGCGGTGCGGAAGCTGCGTTCCACCACCACTTCGGCTTCGGCAAACCCCGCCTCCACATCGCCAAGCTTATGTTCCAGCTTACCCGCGATATTGGAAGGCTTGCCATCAAACTTGATGAAATCATGCAGGATCGGCGCATCGGGCTTGATCGCGTCTTCCGCGTCAATCACCCATGGCAGAACCTCATATTCCACTTCGATCAGCTTCAGCGCCTCGGCCGCCACCTTTTCGGAAATCGCGGCAATGGCGGCAATCGGGTGGCCATGGAACAGCGCCTTTTCGCGCGCCATGATGTTGCGGCACATCCAGCGCATATCCTGAATGCCGAGCATCACGGATTTATCAATCGGGAAATCGACAATATCCTTATGCGTCACCACCGCCTTCACGCCGGGATGCGCTTCCGCCTTGGCGGTATTGATGGAAATGATGCGCGCATGCGGGTGCGGGCTGCGCAGCACCTTGCCCCAGATCATGCCGGGCATATTGGTATCGGCGGCATAGGCAGCGAGCCCCGTCACCTTTTCCGCACCATCCGGACGGATCGTATTCTTGCCGATCCATTTGTTGGACATATCGTTCATCAGGCGGCCCCCCTCATTTCAGCGGCGGTTTCAAGCACGGCGCGAACAATCTTGTCGTAACCCGTGCAGCGGCACAGATTGCCCGCCAGGCCGAAGCGCACTTCGGTTTCGGTCGGGTTCGGGTTTTTTTCCAGCAGGGATTTGGCCGCAATCAGCACGCCCGGCGTGCAGATGCCGCATTGCAGCGCGGCCATTTCCAGGAATTTGCGTTGCAGCGGGTGCAGATCGCCACCCCGCGACATGCCTTCAATGGTGCCAAGCGATTTGCCTTCGGATTCCACCGCCAGCATCAGGCAGGCGCAAACCAGACGGCCATCCACCGTGATGGAGCAGGCGCCGCAATCGCCGGTGCCGCAGCCTTCCTTGGCGCCGGTCAGGCCAAGCGGGCCACGCAGCGCATCCAGCATGCTGTCATGCGCGTCGCACAGGAACTCCATCGGTTCCCCGTTGATGGTCGTGGAAACATGCATTTTGGACATGTGATCAGCTCCGGCTCGCGCGTTCAGCGGCAATGGCGACAGCGCGCTTCAACAGCACGCCGGCAACCTTGGTGCGATAGGCAATGGTGCCGCGCTTGTCATTGATGGGGCGGCAGGCGGCGCTGCAAGCCGCAGCAGCAGCGGCGACCGCAGCGGGTTCCAGCCGGGTGCCGACCAGCGCTTTGCCGGCGGCTTCCACCAGCATGACCACGGGCGCCACAGCGCCAAGGCCGACGCGCGCGGCGGTGCAAACGCCATCCTTCATGGTCAGGCTGACACCGCAGCCCACCACGGCGATATCCATTTCCGTGCGTGGGATCATGCGCAGATACGCATCGCCCGAACCGGCAGGGCGCGCGGGCAGCGTGAAGCTCACCAGGATTTCACCGGGCGCGAGGTTGGTCTTGCCGGGGCCGGCAGGGAAGGCTTCCACCGGCATTTGCCGGCGGCCATTTGGCCCCTGGATGGTGACCACCGCGCCGGCAGCGACCATGGCCGGCACGCTATCGCCGGCGGGCGAGCCATTGCAGAGATTACCCCCTGGCGAGGCGCGGCCCTGCACCTGCTTTGAGCCAATCAGATTGACCGCTTCCAGCACGCCCGGCCAGACCTTGCCGAAGCGCGGATGATCGGAAAGAGAAGCGGCAGAGACCGCAGCACCCACGGTAAAACTGCCATCGGCGTTTTCCGTAATGCGGTTCATTTCGCCGATTTTCTTGATATCCACAATCAAGCCGGGGGTTGCGATGCCAGCGCGCATCTGCACCAGCAGATCCGTCCCGCCCGCCAGAATCCGCGCAGCCCCCTGGGCCGCGGCAAAGGCGCTGACCGCTTCATCAAGCGTCTGCGGCGCCAAATATCGAGTATCCGTCATGAGCGTTCCTGTCGTCCTTGCCTTGCTGTGACACCCCGGGTCAGGGGGCCATTCTTCCTCAGTCCGATAGACTGGAACAAGGCTATAGGGACGCGCAAGATTGGCATAGCCCCCGGCCTGCAATTGGGCGTTATGGTGAGGGGGCATGGCTTGGTTGGCCGGAAGGCGGCCAAAAAAGCCCGCCACAAGGGGCGGGCTTCACTGGGCCTGTGCCTTCAGGCGGCGAGCTGTACCTCTCGCCCGGCTCGTTGGATTGCCGTCTGCACCGCCGCGATCAACCGATCTGTGGCAGCAAGGCTTTCCGCATGCTGCGCAAAGGCAAGGCCGATGCGCCCGCCTTCCGCCAGCACGACGCGCGC
>JADCFR010000456.1 GCA_020249415.1 Roseomonas sp.
CCCGTGTAATTGTCTTCGCGAGAGACCGACATTGGCGATGCTCCTCAATTTTCTTCGGTGAAATGACAGGCGGTGAGGTGCTGCGCATCCTCCGCAGACTTCAACGCCGGATCGTCTGTCACGCAAGCCGCCGGCAGGCGCGTGCCGGCGGCTGCAACTGTGTCACCACCGCGCGCGGCAATGATGCGCGCACGTGGGCAGCGCGGATGAAAGCGGCAGCCTGTGGGCAAGGCGGCGGCTGACCCGATCTCCCCAATCGGGCGGATGCGTTCGCGCGTTCTTTCGCGCACCGGGTCCGCATGCGGCACGGCGGAAAGCAAGGATACCGTATAGGGATGGCGGGGCTTGCGATACAGCGTATCGCGCGGCGCGATTTCCACAATGCGCCCCAGATACATCACCGCCACGCGATCACTGACATGCCGCACCACGGCCAAATCATGCGCGATGAACAGGTATGAAACGGAAGATCGCGCCTGAATCTCTGCCAAAAGATTGAGGATTTGCGCCTGTACCGAAACATCAAGCGCTGAGACCGGTTCATCCAAGACCACCAGCGCAGGATCAAGCGCAATCGCGCGCGCAATGCCGATACGCTGGCGCTGGCCGCCGGAAAATTCATGCGGATAGCGCCCCGCCATGGCGGCGCGCAGCCCAACCAGCGATAGCAAGGCGCCAACACGTTCACGTGCTTCATGGCGCGACATGCCCTGAGCGGTCATGGGTTCCGCGATGATTTGCCCGGCGGTCATGCGCGGGTCGAGCGAGCCATAGGGGTCCTGAAACACCATTTGCATGCGCGGGCGCATGGCGCGCAATTCGCCGGCGGAAGCGCTGATCACATCGCGCCCTTCAAAGCGTAGCTCCCCGCCGCTTGGTTCGATCAGGCGCAGCACCAGCCGACCAAGAGTGGATTTGCCGCTGCCGGTTTCCCCGACCAAGCCGAGTGTTTCTCCCGCCGCAAGGGTGAAGGAAACCCCATCCACCGCGCGGACCGTGGCACGCTTCGCCCCAAACAGCGTATTGCCACCGCCGAAATTCTTGTGCAGCGCCTCAACTTCCAGCAGGGCGGTCATGGCGCGACCTCCAGCAGCCCTGAACGGTGGCAGGCAACCGCGTGGTGATCGGCGGTCAGGCCCGGGCGTTCGCGTAGGCAGCCGGCATCTTCGCGTATGGCGAAGCAGCGTGGCGCGAAGGCGCATCCGGCAGGCCGCCGCGCAGGATCAGGCGGCGCGCCGGAAATCGGCGCAAGCTTGGCCCCGGCAGGCGATTCCAAATCTGGAATGCTGCGAAAAAGGGAGATGGTGTAAGGATGACGCGGTTCGCGAAACACTTCCTCGACCGTGCCGGTTTCTACCACGCGCCCAGCATACATTACCGCAACGCGATCCGCCTGGCGCGCCACCACGCCAAGATCATGCGTGATCAGCACCATTGCCATGCCATCCGCCTCACGCAAATCCGTGAGCAGATCAAGCACCTGCGCCTGCACTGTCACATCCAGCGCGGTCGTTGGTTCATCGGCAATCAGGACGCGCGGGCCGAGCGCAATCGCCATCGCAATCAGCACACGCTGGCGCATGCCACCCGAGAATTGGTGCGGATAGTCATCCACGCGCCGCACCGGGTCTGGGATTTGCACCCGCGCGAGGAGCGCAATGGCCCTCTCACGTGCCTCCGCACGGGAGATTGGCAGATGGGCGCGCAAAACCTCAATGATCTGATCGCCAATGCGAAAAACCGGGTTCAGGCCCGTCAGCGGGTCTTGGAACACCATGCCAATCCGTGCGCCACGGCGCCGACGCAACTCCTCGGGCGAAAGCCGCAATAAATCCTCGCCTTGCAGCAGCGCCTGCCCGGCGATGACGCGGCCTGGCCTTGGCAGCAGACCAAGCGCGGAGGTGAAGGTCACGGTCTTCCCGGAGCCGCTTTCACCAACAATGGCCAGGGTTTCACCCGCCTCTACCTGCAAGGAGACATCTTCAACCAACCGCACCGGTCCGGCTTCGCCCGGCACGGCGGCAGTCAGGTTCCGCAATTCAAACATCGCGGTCATAGCAGCTTGCCCGTATTGCGGCGCATTTGCGGGTCGAGCGTATCGCGCAGCCCATCGCCGAGCAGATTCAGCACAATCACGGTAAAGGCGATGCAAAGCCCGGCGGAGAGCGAAATCAGCGGATTGGTCGTGATGGCGGTTTGGCCCTCCGCGATCACATTGCCCCAGGTGGGCGTGGGCGGCTGCACGCCAAGCCCAAGGAAGGAAAGCCCGGCTTCCGCCAGAATGGCGGTGGCGGCGCTCACGGTTGCGACCACGATCACTGGCGGCAGGGCATTCGGAATCACGTGGCGGATGATGATTTTCCAGGTGGAAAGGCCAATGGCGCGCGATGCCTCAATGAATGGCCGCGGGCGAATGGTGAGCACGACCGAGCGCATCACCGCCGCCACGCGCGGCGTATAGGCTATGGCCACCGCCAGGATGATGGAATCAAGCGTATTGCCCCGCGCCGCCACCAGCGCGAGTGCCAATAGAAAGGACGGGAAGGCCAACATGATATCAATAATCGCGACCAACGCGCGTTCCAGAAAGCCCCCCGCATAACCGGCTATGGCACCCAGCAACGTGCCGGCGGAAAGCGAGATCAACACAACGAAAAACCCGACTTGCAACGAAACCTGCGCGCCATGGATCAGGCGGGAAAGCACGCAACGGCCAAATTGATCCGTCCCCAGCCAATAGGTTGCTGAGGGCTGCGCCAGCGTATTCATCAAATCCGTCCGCGTCGGCGAATGCGGCGCAATCCAGGGCGCGAAAATGGCGACCACCAGCAATAGGCTGATGCTGATGGCGCCGATCATAAAGCCAGGATGACGCAAATAGCGCCTGAGTGTGGCGCGTTTGCGCGCTGCATTGTCTTCCAGCGCTTCTTCGGCTTCGGTCATTGCTGTCATGAGCGCCGCAGCCTTGGATCTATCGCGCCATAGATCAAATCAAGCGCGGTATTCAGCAGCACCACTGCCGCCGCCAATACCAAAACGCCGGCCTGCACCAGCTGGTAATCGCGCGAC
>JADCFR010000457.1 GCA_020249415.1 Roseomonas sp.
AAAAAGGCGAATGAGGCGCGCAAGAAGCAGAAGGTCGTCGAAATCAAGGAAATCAAGGTTCGCCCGAATATTGATGACCATGATTACGATGTGAAGATGAAGCAGATGCGTAACTTCATCGGCGAAGGCGACAAGGTGAAGGTCACGCTACGCTTCCGTGGCCGCGAAATGGCGCATCAGGAATTGGGCGTGAAGGTGCTGGAACGCATCCGCAATGACCTGATCGAATTGGTGCGGGTTGAACAAATGCCCAAGCTGGAAAATCGCCAAATGGTCATGGTGGTGGCGCCGAAATAGGCGCTGCCCCGGCGCGCGTGATCCGGGCAATGGGCCACGCCTCAGGCCCTTGGCGTTCCCTTGCCGCGCTTTGCTGCATCGCCCATAAGCCCTGCTCACCCGCCGCAACCAAAGCTCGCCATGCCTGAAAGCGCCCTCACCAAGCTGGAAACCGCCGCCATCCGCGACCCCGCGAGCGCGATGGAGGTATTGCTTGGCACCCTGCGGCGCCTCGCCGCCGGCACAAGCCTTGAGGAACTTGCCGCGCCCGAGGCGCCGCAGCCGAATGGCGTTTTGGCCACGCGATGTGCCGCCGCCATGGCGCGGATCATGACCGATCCCGCCACCAGATTTGATGACAGTGCCATGCTGCGCCTCGCCGCCATTGCGCGTGTGTCGGATCATATCCATGCCATCAGCGGCTTTGGCAATGCGGACCATGTTCTGCGCATGTTGGGTGCGGGCGATACGGATGGTCTCGGGCGTTTGTTTGAACAGGATCGGCGCGCTTTTGCCAAGGCCTGGTTGCTGTTTTCGCTCGATTCCAGGCTGCCGATAGATGTGCGGGCCTTGCTCGCGGCGCCCGCACCTATTGCGCTGCTGGCAGCCATGGGGCTGATTTCACAAAAGCCGATCCTGACCGAGGACGGGCATGCACGCCGCGAAGCGCTGGTGAGCCTGGCCGGTCGGCTGAAGCCGGTAGCCCTGCCGCTTACCGTGGATCATCTGGTGCTGCTTTCCGCGGCTTGGATGCTTTGTTCCTATGCCGGGGCGCGCGACAAACACGGCATCAAACCGGTGCTTAATCGCGTGCTGCGCCAATGGGGCGAAAGCATCGGCTTGAGTGATGCGACCCCACCCGCCATCCGCGCCTTGAAGACCCGCCCAACGCTGCTGGTGGTGGCAGAGATCATGCACTCCAACCATGTGCAGTATCGCTATTTCGGCCAATATCTGCGCCAGCTTCGTCAGCGCTTCCACCTGATATTATTGACAGAAGGCGCCCCTGCCGACACCCATGTTCAAGCCTTGTTTGACGAAAACCGCATCTTCAAGCGCGAGAGCGGCACGGGCTATTTCAACAAGCTGGTGGAGGAGATCAAATCCCTCAACCCCGATATGATTTTCTACCTTAGCGTCGGCATGCGCCATTGGGGGCCGGTGCTGGCCAATTTCCGTCTGGCGCCCATTCAATTTGTGGGGCTTGGTCACTGCGCTTCCACCTTCGTGGAAACCATCGATTATTTCTTCACGGAGGAAGGCTTCGTCGGCGACCCGGATCTGCTATCCGAGCAATTGGTTCTGCTGCCCGATGACAGCCTGATTTTTGAAAGATCGCCGCATTATGCGCCGCTTCCGGCAAGCATTCGTGAAACCGCAAACCCTTTGCGCGTGGCGCTGGCTTCCAATCTATTGAAGCTCAATCCGCATTTCATCGGGGTCTTGCGCAAGATCAGGGCCAGGGCGCGCCGGCCCGTGGAATTCCATGTCTTTCCGAATGTCAGCGGCCTTGAGTTCCAGGCAACGCAAAGGCTGTTCGATCATCATTTGCCGGGCAGCAAAATCTATCCCATCAAGCGCTACAATGATTACCTGGCCGATCTCAATGCCTGCGATATCAATCTGAGCCCCTTTCCCTTTGGCGGTCTCAATGGCGTGGTGGATTCCTTCCGGCAGGGCATTCCACTTATCACCTTGGAAGGGCCGGATTTGCCCGCGCGTCTCGATTCCATGATGCTGCGCCGGCTTGGCATGCCGGAATGGTTGATCGCGCAGGATGAGGAAGCTTACATCGCGGCGGCGCTGCGCCTGATTGACGATGACGCCGAAAGAGTTGCGCTCAGCAGACAGATCCTCGCCCTGGATGTGGAAAGCGTGATTTCGGGCGATGCCTCCACCCCACTCCGGCGCGATGTGGTGGATGCGGTCTGGTGGATTTACCGGAATCATGAGGCGATCAAGGCGTCCGGCCGCAAGGTGTTTCGCGCGGCGGATCGGCAGGTTTTTCCCTGACCGTTCAGCCGGGTGCTTTCGCGCCGGTCGCGCAGACATTACATGCGCGGGATGCCCATACCCGCCCTTGTCTGGTTCCGCCAGGATTTGCGCCTTGCCGATAACCCCGCGCTGCATGCCGTGGCCGATCGGCCCATCCTGCCGGTTTTCATCCTGGACCCAGACGCCGCTGGCGCCTGGGCGGAAGGCGGCGCTTCCCGCTGGTGGCTGCATCATAGCCTTGTTTCCCTGGCGCGCGACCTGAAGGCGCTGGGCGCGCCGCTTTTGGTGCTGCGCGGCGCGGCGCTTGACCTGCTGCCCAAGCTCGCGGCTGAGATCGGCGCCGATGAAATCCATGCCGGGCGCCTGACCGAGCCCTGGGCGCGGGCGCGTGACGCCAAGCTGGCGGAGGCCCTGCAAGGGGCCGGGCGGAAGCTGGTGCTGCATCGTTCTGCCCTGCTGCATGAACCGCATTTGGTGCGCACCGGGGCGGGCAAGCCCTATGCGGTCTATACCCCCTTTTCCCGCACGCTATTCGGTTTTGGCGACCCCGCCGCGCCGATCCCGGCGCCCGAGCGCTTGCGTTTGGCGAGTGGTGCTCCGGCGGGGCTGGATATCCCAGCCCTTGGCCTGTTGCCGCGCCCGCCTGAACCCGATTGGGCGGCGGGCTTCGGGGCCGTTTGGCAACCGGGCGAAGCTGGGGCGGCGCGGCGCCTGGCCGATTTTCTGGCCTCAGGCGTCAATGCCTATGCGGATCGGCGGAATGAACCGGCGGCCAAGGGCGGGACCTCTGGCCTCTCGCCCCATTTGCATTTTGGGGAAATCTCACCCCGCCAGGTTTGGGTCGCGGCGCGGGCGGCGGTGCC
>JADCFR010000458.1 GCA_020249415.1 Roseomonas sp.
GGCGTTGCGCCTGTCATGGTCGCGAATGGCGCCATGTTGCGGGATATTGTGGCGCGGGCTCAGGCCGCGATTCCCCCGCCAATCACGCCAATTGATGCAGATGCCTGGGCGCGTTCCGCCTATCGCCCCGTGCCGAGCGTCCTGGAAGCGGCGCGGCTTTTGTACCGGCGCAATGCCGTGCCCGATATCGGGACCACACGCGCCGATGCGCATAACCTGACCCGCACCACCAATGCGATTGCGCGCGTGATTGCGCGCGCACAGGCAGAAGGCGGGCGCTATGTTGTTTTCGTCACAGGCATTCCCGGTGCGGGCAAGACGCTTTGCGGTCTCAATCTGGTCTTTGGCGCGCTGCGGGAATCAGGCGCTGCCTTTCTTTCCGGCAATGTGCCCCTGGTGACGGTATTGCGCGAAGCCTTGGCGCGTGATGCCGCCCCGCAAGGAGGTGCGGCGTTGCAGGCCGCGGAACGCGCCGCGCGCACTGCGCTGCAAAATGTCCATCGCTTTCTGGAACACCATGTGATCCACGCGCATGAAACGCCAGAAGCGCGCATCATTGTCTTTGATGAAGCCCAACGCGCCTGGGATCAGGCGCAAGCCACGCGCGATGGTCAGCGTCGCAAAAGCCATCTGAGCGTAAGCGAACCTGCGCATACGCTTGAAATCATGGCGCGGCATGAAGGCTGGGCCGTGATTGTTGCGCTGATCGGCAATGGGCAGGAAATCAATACTGGCGAGGCCGGGCTTGCCGAATGGGGCCGCGTGATTGCCGCTGCCCCATCCTGGCGCGCGGTTGCGGCGCGGCGTAGCACCACTGCCACTGATCCTGCGCAGCGCTTGGCGGAAGCTGCCGCGCCCTGGCTTGCCTTTGATGATGATCTTGATTTGCAAACGCCTATTCGCAGCCTGCGGACCAACCGGGGCACCGAATGGGTGGATGCGGTCTTGTGCGGTGATGCGCGCGCGGCGCGCGCCATTGCGGAAGCAACGCCGGAATTGCCCTATTACATCACCCGCGATGCCAAGGCCTGGCGCGCTGCCTTGCGCGCCCGCACCAGGGGCTTGCGCCGCGCCGGTCTGGTTGCTTCCGCCGGCGCACGGCGCTTGCGGGCCGAGGGGCTTGGCGTCCAGGTGCCCGATATTGCCGATTGGTTCCTGAAGCGCTGGCCGGATATCCGTTCTTCCGAAGCGCTCGAAACCTTCGCCACTGAATATGATTGCCAGGGGCTTGAGTTGGATGTGGTCGGCCTCGCCTGGGGCGGTGATTTCCTCCGCCATGCCGGGCATTGGCGCGCGCGGCGCTTTGTCGGCCATCACTGGCAAATAGTGCGCGGCGCAGAGGAGCAGCGCTATATCCTGAACACCTATCGCGTGCTGCTGACGCGCGCGCGGTATGAGACGATCATTTGGGTCCCGCCCGGTTCCGCTGCGGATGATCCCTTCCATGACATCACGCGCCCGTCAGCCGAGTTGGATGCGCTGGCCGATTTCCTGCACGCCTCTGGCGCTCGCCCCCTTGAAGCGCTACCGCATCACTCACAACCCGCGCCTGATTTGGCGCAGCTGCTATGAGGCCACCATGCGCGCGCTGATTCTTCTCGCCCTGCTTCTGATGGCAGTCCCTGCCTGGGCACAGGAGATCAAACTCGCCACATGGAATATCGCCTGGCTCACCACCAAGCCGGCTGGTCATCCCGATCTGCCGCAAAGCCTCACCATCCGGACGGAACAGGATTTTGCGCGGCTGCGCGCCTATGCGGAAAGGCTGGCAGCGGATGTGATTGCGCTGCAAGAAGTGGATGGACCGCTGGCGGCGGCGCGCGTTTTTGATGCCACCGCCTATGATTTCCACTTCCCAGCGGAAAGCGATGTGCAGCGCACGGGCTTTGCCTGGCGCAAGGGGCTTCAGGTCACGCGCAATCCTGACCTGATGGCGCTTGATCTTCGCCCGACGGCGCGGCGTTCGCTCCGTCGCGGCGCGGATATCACGCTGCATGGTGCCAATGGCGCGCGCTTGCGCCTGCTGTCGATTCATCTGGATGGCGGCTGTTCGCAGGGCTCCATTCGTCAGCCCAATAGCAGCGATTGCCAAAGCCTCGGCCAACAGGCGCAGATTCTGGCGGAATGGATCACCGAACGCCGCCGCGAGAACATGCCCTTCGTGATTTTGGGTGATTTCAATCGCCGCTTTTCGCGCGATGATGACATGCTGTCCATGCTGAACGCGGCCTCGCCCATGCGCCGCGCCACCGAAGGTCTTTCCAACCCGTGTTGGAGCCGTGATGGCCAGGGGCGCGCCTTCATTGACCATATTCTGCTCGGGCTGCGGGCGGCGGATTGGCTGGTCAAGGATAGTTTTCGCGTATTTTCCTATGGGGAACGCGATCCCGCGCTGCGAGACGTCATCAGCGACCATTGCCCGATTTCGGTCCGGCTGCAGCTGCCCTGAAATCCACTATGGGCGAGGGGCAGCGCCCGTGCCATGCTTGGCCCATGTCGCTTTTTACCCGCATTACCCTGCCGCTCGCTGCGATCAATTTCATCAATCAGGCCAATCGGTCCTTGGTGGCGGTGATCGGGCCATTTCTGGCACTTGAATTCGGCCTGACCGCGGCGGAGCTTGGCTTGCTGGCAGCCTGCTTTTTCGCGAGCTACGCCATGGCACAATTGCCGATTGGGCTTGCGCTTGACTTGAAAGGCCCGCGCCGCGTGCAGGCGACCTTGGCGCTGGTTGCGGCAACGGGCTTTGTGATCAGTGCGCTGTCAACGGATGTGCTGATGCTGGCAGCGGGGCGCTGCGTGGCGGGTATTGGTGTGGCGGCGGGGCTGATGGCGATGCTGAAGGCCAATACGCAATGGTATCCGAAGGAACGTGTGGCGGCCGTCACGGGCGCGGGGCTGTTCTTCGCTTCCATGGGGGGGCTTGCCGCGACCATGCCGGTGCAATGGGCGCTGCCCTTCATTGGCTGGCGCGGTGTTTTCGCGGTGCTGGCCATGCTTGCGGTGATGGTTTCGGCCTGGATCTGGTTTTCCGTGCCGAATGCGCCGCCGGGTATTGCACCTGCAGCGCGGCGCAGCCTGCGTCAGGAAATCGGCGAATATGGCCGCATCTTCAAGGACCCAGTGTTTCTTCGCCTGGTACCGACAGTTGGTATGCTGTCCA
>JADCFR010000459.1 GCA_020249415.1 Roseomonas sp.
GTGCCGGGCCGAATTGCGCCACCGCGCGGAAAGTGCCGGCGGCGATCTGTGCTGCCACCAGCGCGGCCGAGCCGATCATCATATCCACCGTGCCCGCCATGGTGTCATTCACTGCAAGCCCGCCGCTGCGATAGGGAATATGCGTCAGCCGCGTGCCGCTGCGCGCCTGAAACTGGATCATGGCCAAATGCCCGATGGTGCCATTGCCGGTGGACCCGAAGGAAACCGCATCCGGCCGCGCCTTCGCCGCCGTCACCACATCGGCCAAAGACCGAAACGGCTTATCCGCACGGCACGCAATCACATAAGGCGCGCCGCCGATCAGCATGACCGGGTCAAGATCACGCGTCAGGTTGAAGGGCAGATTGGCGAGCAGCGCCGGCATGGTTGCGTGGCTGTCAAAAGTCAGCAGCCAGGTCTGACCATCGGGCCGTGCCTTGGCCACAATATCTGTCCCGATAGACCCCGCCGCGCCAGGGCGGTTTTCCACGATGATCGGTACGCCGAGGCGCTGCATCAACCCGGGCGAGACCAGCCGCGCCACCGCATCTGTGGACCCGCCTGGCCCGAAAGGCACGACAATACGTATGGCATTTCCCTGGGCCTGAGCAGGCAAAATGCTGACCGCTGCCAAGCCAGCCAGTGCCACACGACGCGTAAACTTCATGATCCCGTCTCCCTTTTTATTGTTTGTGCCTATTCCATCAAATCCAGCACGGAAGGATGAAACAACTCCTCCGGTTCCATCTGCCGTGCCGCCAACCCATCTTCCACCGCATAGCGGATCATGGCCGCGATTTCATCGCGGTTGCGCTTGAAGCCATAGGGCCAGGGATTGCCGCCAAAGATCGCGCTCTGCGCTTCCGCCTCTGCCGCGATCCAGGGCAGCGACACGCGCAGCACATTCACCAGCGACATTTCCGCCAAGGACGCTGCCTTGGCCGCGCTGAAGGCGCGGAACAATTCCACCGGCAGCCAGGGATGGCGTTCCGCCACATCCTTGCGCACGGCCAGGCAATGCATGATCGGGAAAAAGCCCGAAGCGCGAAACCAACTTTCCTCTTCCCGCCGATAATCCGGGAAAAGCCGCGCCACCGGCGCGCTGCCCGTATTGAAACAGGCGGGTGGGCGCGGCGCGATCAGCGCATCAATCCGCCCGGCAGCAAGCGCTTCTTCCAGCGATTCCCCCATGGGCTTCACCTTGAAACCATCGGGCAGCGTAATCGCTACACGCTCCCCACCCGTGCGCCAGGAAATGCCGCGCGTATCCACGCCGTAATGGTCACGCAAAATCCCGCGCACCCAAAGTGCCGCTGTTTGCTGATATTCCGGCAGACCGATCTCTCGTCCTGCCAGATCGGCGGCACTGTTGATGCCACGATCGGTGCGAATATAAATCGCCGAATGCCGAAAGGCGCGCGAAAGAAACACCGGCACACCGATGTAAGGCGCATCACCGCGCGCGCTGGTGACAATATGGCTGCCCATGGATAGTTCCGAGATATCAAAGGCGCGGTCACGCAAGGCGCGCCGAAAAATATCCTCGGGCTCACCGGGCAGGAAGGTGATGTCAGCGCCCGGCACCTTGAAACGCCCTTCCATCAAGGGGCGCGTGCGATCGGTCGCGGTGCAGGCAAGGCTCAGGCAAATCATGGCAGGATCAATTCGCCTTCATACCGGAAATACGAATGCCTTCCGCCTGGCGCGTGATATCCTCACGCAGAAAATCGCCAAAGGCTGCGGCTGTCATCGGGTTTACCTCGGCGCCCGCGCGCAACTGCGCCTCACGCGTTGCTGGCAGAGACATAACGCGGTTGATTTCTGCATTCAGTCTTTCAAGGATGGGCGCTGGCGTTTGCGCTGGCGCCATCACGCCGAGCCAAATGCTCGCTTCATAGCCGGGCAGGGTTTCCGCAACCGTTGGCGCATCCGGCAAAAGCGGGCTGCGCCGAGGCCCTGTGGTGGCCAGCGCGCGCACCCGCCCGCCGCGCGCCTGTTCCGCCATGGTTGGGATGGCGTCAAACATCATCGGCACCTGGCCCGCGATCAGCGCCGTGCGCGCCTCATTCGAACCACGGAAGGGGATATGGGTGATTTCAATCCCGGCCATGGCGCGGAAAATCTCGCCCGCCACATGGTAAGGCGTACCGGGGCCGGATGATGCGTAATCCAACTTCCCCGGATTGGCCTTGCAATAGGCAATCAATTCGGCCAGAGAATTCACGCCGAGCGATGGATGCACCACCAAAACGTGATGCGCAACATTCACGAAAGCCACCGGTGCCAGATCGCGCAGCAGCACATAGGGCCGATTGGGCAGCAGCGTTTCATTGGCGGTATGGGTATTGGACATCAGCAGCAGCGTATGCCCATCGGGTGTCGCCTTCGCCACCTGATCCGCACCAATCGTGCCGCCGGCGCCGGGGCGGTTTTCCACCACCACCGGCTGCCCCAAAGCCTGTTGCAAGGGCTCCGCCAAAAACCGCGCCGCGAGATCGGCCGAACCGCCAAGCCCGAAAGGCACGATGATGCGCATCGGCCGCGTGGGCCAGGCCTGGGCCTGCGCCTGCCGCCCCAGGAGCAGCGCCGCGCCCGAAGCCAAAGCTGTTCTGCGTGAAATCATGACACGTCCCCCGGAAACTTTCGCCTTCCCTTGGCGCAGCCTGGGACACTGCGCAAGGGTCAATCCGCGATCCATCCGGGGGAGGGCAGGGCGCGATAGGCTTCCCTGAGGCTATCAGACCAGCGCTGGCTGACCTGCCGGAAATAGGCATCCTCTTCCGTAATGCGCCGGCTGAGCGAGACCTTCTGTTCGCCTTCGCGATAGACCATCAGGTCAATCGGCAGCCCGACCGAAAGATTGGAACGCAAGGTGCTGTCCATGCTGATCAGCACGAGCTTCACCCCATCGGCGAGTGACGTGCCATGCTTCACCACACGGTCCAGAATGGGCTTGCCGTATTTATGCTCACCAATTTGCAGAAAGGGCGTATCCATCGTGGCTTCGATGAAATTGCCCGCGGCATAGATCAGGAAAAGCCGCATGGGCCCGCCTGCGATTTGCCCACCCAGCAGGAAGGACGCCTCAAAAGCCACGCCCTGCGCCTTCATCGCCGGGCCATCACTTTCAAACACATCGCGCACCGCGGCGACAATCAATTGCGCAGCGCGGAACATGCTTGGCACATCGCGCAAGGTATGTGTCTCTGCCCCCAGCGGGAAACCTTCCTGCACGCGATTCCATACCGCCTGCGTGATCGCCAAATTACCCGCCGACAATAGCGCCAGCATGCGTTCCCCAGGCTGTTCCACAACATGCATCTTGGAAAAGCTGGAAATGTGATCCAGCCCCGCATTGGTGCGCGTATCGGAAAGCAGAACAAGCCCATCCTTCAGGAACAGGCCGACGCAATAGGTCATGGCAAGCGCTCCGCGCCCTATCAATTGTGCAGGTAAAACTCGGCGATTTGGCCGCCAAGATCAATATTGCGCGCCATCATCTCATTCAGAAAGGTCTCAAGCCCCTGGGTGAAGATATCCTCAACCCGGCCAAATCGAAGCCGCGCATGGATTTCCCCCGCACGCCGATGGCATTCCCCGCGCCGCCCGCCATGGGCGGTGGCGATTTCATCCAGCACGCCCTCAATCCGGGCATGGCAGGCAATCATGGAACGCGGCAATTCCCCGCGCAGGATCAGCAATTCGGCAATCCGCCGCGGTTCAATCCGTCCGTGATAAACCCATTGATAGGCGCGAAGTGCGGTGAAGCTGCGCAAGATCGCTTGCCAATTCAGGTAATCTTCCGCCGTGCCGGCTTCCGCGATGCTGAGCGCACCGGCATGGGCATGCAGCACGCGCGCGGTATTGTCAGCGCGTTCCAGCATGGTGCCAAGGCGCACGAAGCGCCAGGCTTCATCGCGCAGCATGGTGTCATCATAGGCGCCATTGAACAGGATGGTCTGGCGCTTCACCCAATCCAGAAAACCCGGCAGATCATCCGCACTTGGCATGGCATTATCCATGCGCCGCATCTGGCCCCAGGTGTCATTCACCGATTCCCACATATCAACCGTGAGTGCCGTGCGAACCTGGCGCGCATTCTGCCTGGAGGCTTCAATGCAGGACTGGATGGAAGAAGGATTGGCGCGATCCATCACCAGATGCTGGATGATCTGCGCTGCATCTGGGGCGGCGCCAAAGCCCTGCAATAGCCGGATATCGCCACTGGTCAGCAGCAGCGCGCGCCAGCCTTGCCCCTGCGCCGGTCGCCCACCACCCATGCCGGCTTCGCGCAGCGCCACTTGCAGCGCGCGCGCCGTATTGCCGGCGCGTTCCATATAGCGCCCGAGCCAATAGAGGCTATCGGCGGTACGGCTCAGCATGGCGCATCCGGGGCCAGGACCCAGGTATCCTTGGTGCCACCGCCTTGCGAGGAATTCACCACCAGCGATCCTTCGCGCAAGGCCACGCGCGTCAGCCCCCCTGGCACGATGCGTGTCTCAGCACCGGAAAGCACGAAGGGCCGCAAATCCACATGGCGCGGCGCGGTGCCGCTGCCGGTGAAGGTCGGCACCGTGGAAAGCGCGAGTGTTGGCTGCGCGATATAATCGGCTGGATTGGCGCGAATGCGCGCGGCGAATTCAGCGCGCTGTTCGGCAGTGCTATGCGGCCCGACCAGCATGCCATAGCCGCCCGAACCCTTGGTGAGTTTCACCACCAATTCATGCAAATGTTCCAGCACATAGGCGCAATCATCCGGCCTTTCGCAAAGATAGGTCGGCACGTTCGCCAGGATCGGTTCCTCACTCAAATAGAAGCGCACCATCTCCGGCACGTAAGGATAAACCGCCTTGTCATCGGCAATGCCGCCACCCGGCGCATTGGCCAGCGCCACATTGCCGGCCCGATAGGCTTCCATCAGCCCGCGCACACCCAGCATGGAATCGGCACGAAACGCAGCGGGGTCCAGGTAATCATCATCAATGCGGCGATAGATCACATCAACGCGCTGCGGCCCCGCGGTGGTGCGCATATAGACCACGCGATCTTCCACGAATAAATCCTGACCCTCCACCACCTCCACGCCCATTTCATCGGCCAGGAAGCAATGCTCGTAATAGGCGCTGTTATAGGCACCAGGCGTCAGCAGCACCACGCGCGGCAGGCCGCGACAGGCAGGTGGTGCTACCGACATCAGGGTTTCCAGCAAATCGCTTGGGTAATGGCTGACGGGGGCAATGCGGTGCGCTGCGCAGAGCCCAGGGAATAGCCGCAGCATGGCTTCGCGGCCTTCCAGCATATAGGAAACGCCCGATGGCGTGCGGCAATTATCTTCCAGCA
>JADCFR010000046.1 GCA_020249415.1 Roseomonas sp.
CGCGCGGCTGGTGCGGTGATTGAAACCGAATTCCCGGTGGACGGGAAATTCGATCATTTGCCGGAACAGGCGGCACCCCAGGGGGTGACCGCTTTCCTGACGGTGCAGGAAGGCTGTGATAAATTCTGTTCCTTCTGCGTTGTGCCTTACACGCGCGGCGCGGAGTATTCGCGCCCGGCGGCGGCGGTGATTGCGGAAGCCAAGCGCCTTGTTTCCTTGGGCGCGCGGGAAATCACCCTGCTCGGGCAGAATGTGAATGCCTATCACGGCGAAGGGCCGGATGGCGCGACCTGGTCGCTCGCGCGGCTTTTGCTCGCCTTGGCGGAAATTCCAGGGCTTGATCGCTTGCGCTACACAACATCGCACCCGCGCGATATGGGCGATGATCTGATCGCGGCGCATCGCGATATTCCTGGGCTGATGCCGTTTTTGCATCTGCCGGTGCAATCGGGGTCGGATCGCATTCTGAAGGCCATGAACCGTGGTCACACCGCGTCGGACTATCTGGCGCTGATCGAAAAACTGCGCATGGCGCGGCCTGACCTCGCGCTGTCTTCCGATTTCATTGCGGGTCATCCCGGTGAGCGTGATGCGGATCATCGCGCCACGCTGAAACTGATTGAGGATATCGGCTTCGCCTCAGCCTTTTCCTTCCGCTATTCCGCGCGCCCCGGCACGCCGGCGGCAGGCATGGCGGGGATGGTGGATGAAGCGGTCGCCGATGCGCGGTTGCAGGAAATCCAGGCGCTGCTGCGCGATCAGCAATACCGTTTCAATCAAAGCCGCGCCGGCATGGAAATTCCCGTGCTGGTAACGGGCCCCGGCCGGCATCCGGGCCAAATGGCGGGCCGCTCCCCCTGGTTGCAGCCGGTGCATTTCTCGGCCCCCGGTGACCTGACCGGTCAGATCGTGACGGTCCGTATCACCGCCACCAATCCCAATTCCCTCGGCGGGGAGCTTCCCGTCGGGGCCAAACCCCAAGCATCGGAGAGAGACGCCGCTTGAACATCCAGACCCCTGGCCTCCGCGCTGCGGAACCGCGCCAATCCAGTGAGCAGCGTTCCATCACGCTGCAATTCCACGACAATGCGCTGCTGCCCCTGCTGCATGGCGAACATGATCGTCATCTGGCGCGGATTGAACAGGTGCTTGGCGTGCGCGTGGCTTCACGCGGCAATCGCATCGCCATCTCAGGCGGGGCGGAACGGACGGAAATGGCGGAAGCGGCGCTGCTCGCGCTGTGGAAACGGCTGGAACGGGGGGAACATGTCGGCACGGCGGAAGTGGAAGCGGCTTTGAGGCTCGCTGAGGGCGGCGCGGCGCAGGGCGAACCGCGCCTGCCCTTGCAGGATTTGCCGGCGATCCGCACGCGGAAGGGCGCGATTGCACCGCGGAGCGCTGCCCAGGCGGCCTATATTGATATGCTCTCGCGCAACGACATGGTGTTCGGCATTGGCCCCGCCGGCACGGGCAAGACCTATCTGGCGGTGGCGCAGGGGGTGGCCTTGCTGCAATCGGGCCGGGTGGACCGCATTGTGCTGTCCCGCCCGGCGGTGGAGGCCGGCGAAAGGCTCGGCTTCCTGCCCGGCGATATGAAGGAAAAGGTGGACCCCTATCTCCGCCCGCTTTACGACGCTTTGCATGACATGCTGCCGGCTGAGCAAGTGGCGCGGCGCATCGCGGCTGGGGAGATTGAAATCGCGCCGCTGGCTTTCATGCGCGGCCGCACGCTCGCCCATTGCTACGCCATATTGGATGAGGCGCAGAATACCACCCCCGCCCAGATGAAGATGTTCCTGACCCGCATGGGGGAGGGGAGCCGGATGGTCATCACGGGTGACCCGACCCAGATCGACCTGCCGCCCCATCAGCCCTCGGGCCTTGTCGAGGCGCTTTCGATTGTCTCCGGCGTGGAAGGTATCGGCATGACGCGCTTTTCTGATCAGGATGTGGTAAGGCATCCGCTGGTTGCCCGGATCGTGGCCGCTTATGGGCGGGCCGATGAGCAGAACCGGGCGAAGAAGGAGAAATATGGAACCGGGAAGTAGCCGTCCCGGCCAGGGGCGCCGCAAGGGCGCCTCGGCTGGGCTTCGGAGCGGATCGGCGGAGAGGCTTGATATCTCCGTGATCCTGGCGGCGCCGGGCTGGCGCGCCGCCATCAGGCAGCCTGAGGCGCTGGCGCGCCGCGCGGCAGATGCGGCCTTGCGCGAAGCAGGCGTAGCGGGCGCGGTTACCGTGCTGCTGGCCAATGACACCACCGTGAAGCGGCTGAATGGCACGCATCGTGCCAAGGCAAAGCCCACCAATGTGCTGTCCTTTCCGGGCGGCGTTCCTGGTTATTTGGGAGATGTGGCACTCGCCCTCGGGGTGGTGCAGCGCGAAGCGCGCGGCAATGGGCGCCGTGTGGCGGCACATTTCGCGCATCTGGTCGCGCATGGCGCGCTCCATCTGGCAGGGCATGATCATTTGCAGGCCGGTGAAGCGCGGCGGATGGAACGCGCCGAGGCGCGCGTGATGCGCAGGCTTGGCCTGCCCAATCCCTGGCGGGGCGCAACATGAGCGACGCTAGCCAGAAACCCGGCCTGTTCTGGAAACTCCAGGGCATGTTGCGCCGCAAGGAAGCGGAATCCATTCGCGATCAGGTGGAAGAACTGATCGAACGCCAGGAAGCGCCAAGCGAAGCGCGCCCCGGCGATGGCCAGACCGCGAGTCTGGATGCCGAAGAACGCGCGTTGCTTGGCAATGTCCTCAGGCTGCGCGGGATCACCGCTTATGATGTCATGGTGCCGCGCGCCGATATCATGGCGATCCCGGAAGGCCATTCATTGAATGAGACCATCGCGCTGATCCAGACCGAAGGCCATAGCCGTTACCCGGTCTATCGCGATGGGCTAGATGACATTATCGGCATGGTGCATATCAAGGATGTCTTCGCTGCCGTCGGCAAGGAAGACAAAGCCTTTGCCTTGGCCGATATTCTGCGCCGGCCACTTTTTGTGGTGCCTTCCATCCCGGTGCTCGATCTGCTGTTGCAAATGCGCCAGGCGCGCGTGCACATGGCACTGGTGGTGGATGAATATGGCGGCATTGATGGCCTGATCACCATCGAGGATCTGGTCGAGACCATCGTCGGCGATATCAGCGATGAACATGATGAAGTTCAGGCGCAGCAGATCACCGAACGCCCCGATGGCGCGCTTGATCTGGATGCGCGCACGCCGATCGCGGCCTTTGAGGAAAAGCTCGGCAATGTGCTGACCGATGAGGAACGCGCCGCCGATATTGATACGGTGGGTGGCCTGGTCTTCACGCTCGCGGGGCGCGTGCCGGCCAAGGGGGAATTGGTCTCTCACCCCTCGGGGCTTGAGTTTCGTATTCTGGAGGCCGATCCGCGGCGCATCCGGCGCTTGCGTGTGCGCCGGCCCGGTGCCAATTCCCGCGTCGCGGCGGAATAGAAGGGTTCGGTTTCGGATGGGGTGGATGTGGCGGGCACTTGCTGCGCGGCGCGGTTGGCGCGCCCAGGTGACTGCCTTTGGGCTTGGCATGCTGGCGGTCCTCGCCCTGCCGCCGCTGCACATCATCCCGGCACTGTTCCTCGCGATTCCGGGGCTGCTCGCCATGATTGGCGGGGCGGCGCGTTGGACCGGCGCCTTCTGGATTGGGCTCGCCTGGGGCTTTGGGTTCTTTGCGGGTGGGCTTTACTGGATCACCTCCGCCATTCTCACCGATGTGGCGCGGTATTGGTGGCTGGTGCCGATTGCGGTGCCGGCCTTGGCATTGCCGCTTGGGCTGTTTGTGGCCGTGCCGGCGGCCATTGCCTGGGGGGCGCGGCCCGGCTGGCCACGCGTTTTGGTCTTTGCCGGCGGTTTTGTAGGGTTTGAATTACTGCGGGGCGAAATCCTGACCGGCTTTCCGTGGAATCTGATGGGCACGGTCTGGGCCTTTGATGCGCTGCCCATTCAGATGGCGGCGCTGATCGGCGTGCATGGCCTATCGCTGATCACGCTTTTAGTGGCCGCAACGCCCATCCTGGATCGGCGCGCCTTTCTGGGCGGTGTCGCGGTGCTGGCGTTTTGCGGCGCCTTCGGCTTCGCCCGGCTTTGGGCGCCGGAGCCCGAGCCTCAGCCGGTCGGCCTGCTGATCGTGCAAGGCAATATCGCGCAGGAGGTGAAGTGGCGCGAGGAATCCCGCGTGCCGATCCTGCGCCGCTATGTGGAAACAACCCGGGATGCGGCGGTGGCCGCCC
>JADCFR010000460.1 GCA_020249415.1 Roseomonas sp.
CGGGTTGCGATTGATCCCGGCATCGGCTTTGGCAAGACCATGGCGCATAATCTTGCCTTGATCGAAGCCCTGCCCATTCTGGCGGGCATTGGTTGCCCCATCATGCTCGGCGCATCGCGCAAGCGCTTCATCGGTACGCTATCGGGCGTGGAGCAGGCCGAAGCGCGGCTTGCCGGCAGCCTGGCCGTAGCGCTCGCGGGTGCGGCGCGGGGTGCCGCCATTCTGCGCGTGCATGATGTGGCGGAGACCATCCAGGCGCTCACTGTCTGGCAGGCTTGCACGAATGGCAGCGCGGGGTGATCAATCATGCCCATGAAGCACATGCATCTTGGCGCCTTCATGCGCCCCGTCAGCATCCATACTGCCTGGTGGCGCCACCCTGACTCCGCGCCCGAGGCGAATTTCAGTCTCAAGCATTTGGTTCACTGCATCCAAACCCTGGAACGCGGCAAATTCGATGCCTTCTTCATGGCCGATCATCTGGCCGTGCTGAATATGCCGATTGAGGCGCTGAAGCGCAGCGGCACGGTTACATCCTTTGAGCCCTTCACGCTATTATCCGCGCTTGCGATGGTAACGGAACGGATTGGGCTGATCGCCACCGCCTCCACCACCTATGACGCGCCCTATCATATTGCGCGGCGCTTTGCCTCGTTGGATCACATCAGCGGCGGGCGTGCGGGGTGGAACATCGTCACCACCTCCAATCCCGATGCGGCGCGCAATTTCGGCATGACCGAACAGATGGACCATGCCGAACGCTATGCCCGCGCGCGCGAATTCCATGATGTGGTGACCGGGCTTTGGGACAGCTTCGCGGAAGATGCCTTCATCCGAGACAAGGAAAGCGGCATCTTCTGGGATCCCGCGCGCATGCATAAATTGAATCACGAAGGCAAGTACCTCTCCATCGCCGGGCCTTTGAACATTGCGCGCCCGGTGCAGGGCTGGCCGGTGATTGTGCAGGCGGGGGCTTCGGACTCAGGCCGACAACTCGCCGCCGAGGTGGCCGAGATGATCTTCGCCGCCGGCGGGCCGATTGCCGATGCGCGCGCCTATTACGCCGATATCAAATCCCGCGCGGCACGGGCAGGGCGCGACCCAGGCTTGATCAAAATCCTGCCCGGTGCGCTGGTAACGGTTGCTGAAAAAGACGACGCCGCCCGCGAAAAACGCGCGCTATTGGATAGTCTGGTGCATCCCGATAGCGGCATGGGCGCGCTTTCCATCGCGCTTGGCACCGATGCACGCGCCTTCGATCTGGACGCGCCGCTCCCCGACATCCCCGAGACCAACCAAAGCCAAAGCGGCCGCCAACGCGTGCTGGAACGCGCGCGGCGTGAAAACCTGACCGTGCGACAATTGGCGGTGGCGCTTGGCGGTTATGGCGGGCTGTCCTTCACCGGCAGCGCCAAGACCATCGCCGATGAGATGCAGCATTGGCTGGAAAGCGAAGCCTGTGACGGCTTCAACATCATGTTCCCAACCATTCCAGGCGGGGTTGAGGATTTCGTGCGGCTGGTCGTGCCGGAGCTGCAAAGACGCGGGGTCTTCCGGAAGGAATATGCCGGGACAACGCTGCGGGAGCATTTGGGCCTGCCCAGGCCGCCAAACCAATTCTTTTGAGACCGAGACCTTGGCTAATCATTGAATAGACCAAGGCTTTCGCACTAAACTTAATTCAGCAAAACAGGGCGAAGGCTTCGCCGCACGCAAACGGGAGATAGAACATGCTTCAAAGACGACACCTGCTCGGCGGCGCGGCAGCGCTCCCCTTCGCTTCCATCGGCGCACCCGCCATCGCGCAAGCACCGCGCGTGCTGCGCTACGTGCCCCACGCCAACCTGCCGAATATTGACCCCTTCACCAATACGGCTTTCGTCGCGCGCGACCACGCCTTCCTGGTCTATGATCAGCTCTATGGCATGGACGAAAAATTCCAGCCGCGCCCGCAAATGGTCGAAGGCCATGTTGTGGAAAATGATGGCAAGACCTGGCGTTTCACGTTGCGTGAGGGGCTGCGCTTCCACGACAATACGCCGGTGCGTGGGCGGGATTGCATCGCCTCCATCCGCCGCTGGGGTCGGCGCGATGCCTTCGGGCAGGTGTTGATGGCGCGGGTTGCGGATATGGTCGAAGCCAGTGACCGCGTGTTCGAGATTCGCCTGAACGCGCCCTTCCCAAAAATGCTCGATTGCCTGGCGAAGGTGACCACAAGCTGCCTGTTCATCATGCCGGAACGGCTGGCCAATGTTGATCCCTTCACGAATATCACGGAGGCAGTGGGCAGCGGCCCGTATCGCTTCATTCAGAATGAATGGGTGCCGGGCTCCATGCTCGCCTATGCGCGCAATGCGGATTACGTGCCGCGTCAGGAAGCACCTTCCATGACCGCCGGCGGCAAGATCACGCATTTTGATCGCGTGTAATGGCGGATCATTCCAGATGCCAGCACGGCATCCGCCGCGTTTCAATCAGGTGAGATTGATTGGTGGGAACAGC
>JADCFR010000461.1 GCA_020249415.1 Roseomonas sp.
CGTGCCGCACGCTTCCGCTGGTCAATTGCCGAATGGGGCTTTGAGAAGCTCGCCTGCCTTTCCTCCAATGTCTCATTCTCGCCAACACGGCTGGAAGATTTCGCTTTTCCCGGCTTGGATGATTTCACCTTCACCGATCGTGGTGTGCTGCTGACCGGCGGGCGCGGGCTTGGCTTTGTGGTGGATAGCCGCAATTGCCGCGAATTTGCGCTGGCCGCTGATGCGGATGGCGCCAGGCTTGTTGTGATGTGCTTTGATCAGGATCGTTATCTGATCAGCGAAGGTAGCACACCCGTGGTGCGCGCTTCGGGTCAATCGCTCATGTGGAACGCCACGGCACGTTGGTGGCAAAGCTCCGCCGACATGGATGACGAAACCTTGACGCGTCCGCAGGTGATCCGCCTTGCGGATCAAGTGGCCTATGCCATTATTGGCGTGGCGCGCATTGCGCGGGATTATGAAGTGCGGGCGCTGCGACTTTGCTGTGACCCGCTTTTTGCGCCGCCCTTGCTCTATGGGCTGCCCGATCTGCCGCATGGCGCGCGCGAATTGGCGACAGAAGCGCCTTGGGATCCAGGCTCCATCGCGCCAGGTGCATCCGCGCAGATCAATATACCTTTGCAAGGCGCGCGCCCCGGTGATTTCGCCTCAGCCGCCTTCAGCCTGGCAACATCCGGCATTGTCATGCTGGCGCAGGTTGGTGCCACCAATATCGTCACCGTCACCGCCTGGAACCGCAGCAGTATCGCGATCAACCTTGCCGCCGGCATAGTCCGCGCCAGAGTAACCAAGGCATGAGACGCCGGAAGAACAGCATAGACCTCGGGCTTGATTTGCGTGAGGCAATCAAGCGCGTGAGCGCCAGTTATGAGGCTGTGCTCAGCCTCGACCCTCTCTCGGAAGATGAGGCGCTGATGCGCGCCCATCGCAATCATATCCAACTCTGCCGCGCAGCACTCGGGCATTTGGAGGCGCTGCTGCGGCTTGCCCGCGCCACGCACCAGGCCGATCAGCGCGAAGTGACTGAAGCCGAACGCCTGCTGGCCGAGGCACGTCAGGCGCTTGCTGCCGCACCCATGCCCGATGATTTCCCGCATGAGGAATGATCCGGATTTCCTGGAATTCCTCTGGCTTTGGAATCAGCGCAATGCGCAGGAAACCCCCGCCATTCATCGCCGCATTGCGCGCTGGCTGATGGCGCGGCGCGAAGCCGGTGATCGGCGCCTGCTGCTGATGGCGTTTCGTGGCTGCGGCAAGTCAACGCTGATCGGGCTTTGGTGCGCCTGGCTTTTACTGCGCGACCCCTCCACGCGCATTCTGGTGGTGGCGGCGGATGCGCCGCTGGCCACCCGCATGGTGGCAACCGTCCGGCGCATTCTGGAAACCCATCCGCTTTGCGCTGAATTGCTGCCCGATGTGCCGGAAAACTGGGCGGCGGATCGCTTCACCGTCGCCCGCCCCGGCGCCTTGCGAGACCCTTCGATGCTCGCTCAGGGCATATCGGGCAATATTACCGGTGCCCGCGCCGATGTAATCATTTGCGATGATGTTGAGGTTGCCGGCAATTGCGACACGCCCGGCAAGCGCACTGCCTTACGGGAACGCCTGGCAGAATTGGAATTCATCCTGACACCAGGCGGCACCATCCTGTTTGTTGGCACGCCGCATTGTGAGGAAAGCCTCTATCGCGACCCGAAGCATCAGGATGCCTTTTTGCGATCCTATCGGCGCCTGACGCTGCCCATCATGAATGCGGCAGGTGCCAGCGCCTGGCCGGAACGCTTCCCGAAGGAGGCGCTGGCCGCACTCCGCCAACGTGTCGGCACACTGCATTTCGAACGGCAAATGATGCTGAAGGCGCTGCCTGCCGAAGCAGCGCGGCTTGATCCCACCGCGCTTATTCGTTATGCGGAGGAACCGGAATATCGGGAAGCCGGCGGGCGCGCTGAACTCAGCCTGCTCGGGCGGCGGCTGGTATCCGGCGGCGGCTATTGGGACCCTGCCTATGGCCGGCCTGGCAGCGGTGATTCTTCCGTGCTGGCGGCGTGTTATGCGGATCAGGAAGGCAATCACTTCCTGCATCGGCTGCGCTATCTGATGCATGACCCGGATGCGGCGGAAGACCCCGCCACGCAGCAATGCCGGCAGGTTGCCGATATTGCGCGGGATTTGTTGCTGCCGGTCATTCGTGTGGAAACCAATGGCATAGGGCGTTTCCTGCCCGCGCTGCTACGCCGAGAATTGGCCAAGGCGGGTGCCGCTTGCGCCGTGGTGG
Organism: Roseomonas sp.; assembly: GCA_020249415.1. Lineage (GTDB taxonomy): Bacteria > Pseudomonadota > Alphaproteobacteria > Acetobacterales > Acetobacteraceae > Neoroseomonas. Next base: position 2,276 of record JADCFR010000461.1, read on the forward strand.
AACAGAACAACCATCGCGCCAAGGCGGATCGTATTCTTGGCGCCTTGGAACCCGCCCTCGCTGCGCGGCGCTTGCACGCGCATGAAAGCGTCTTCCGCACCCGTTTCCCAGCCGAAATGGCGGAATGGGCGCCGGGTGTTGCTGGCGCGCGGGATGATGCGCTGGATGCTTTGGCCGGGTGTTTGCTCGCGGAGCCCGTGCGCCTCGCGCGTGCCGGCCCGCCAGCCCGCGCGGCCTATTGGCGCGGCAGCTAAGTCGCAGTCGTCTTCAGGATTTCCGAAGCATGCCGCGCGCGGCCCGCATCGGTGATTTCAAACCGCCCATCGGGGCGCTGGCGGGCCAATGCCATGCCCGTCAGGCGCAGCAGGCAAGGGCCATCCTTCAGCCCTTCGGGCCGCCCATGCGGCCCGACCAGCGTCAGCCGATGCAGCGCTGAACGGCAGCAGGTTTCCAGATAAGGCTCATTCCACATGGGCCCGGCTTTCTCCTCAGGCGTCTCACCACCCCTGTTCTGGGGCGGCTCCGCCTGTTCTTCAAGCTTTCAGCACAAGGCCAAGCAGCATGTCCATGCAGATTGACCCCCAATGGTGGTTCACCGCCATAGAGGCGCCGGTGGTCGCCGCGCTTTTTTGGATGATCCACGGGCTCAGGCGCGAATTGCATGCGCGCATCGAACGCGGTGATGAACGCGATTCGGATGCGCTGACCCGCACGCGCGAGGATTTGGCGCAATTCAAGCTGGAAGTGGCGCGCACCTATGTCCCGCTTTCGCTCATTCGCGATCTGGACCGACGAATCTCAGACCATTTGGTGCGGATCGAAGAAAAACTGGAAGACGTCTCACGCACCGGCATTGCCGCCGCACAGGCTGTGCGCCGGATGGAGGAACGCGAATGATCAGGCTGCCCCCGCCCCGCGCGATTGATATCGAAATCCTGGCCATGACGCTTTGGGCCGAAGCCGGCGATAAACCTGTGCGCGCCATTGAAGCCCTGGCCGCCATGGTGATGAATCGCCTGAAAGCAGGGCGCGATCCCGATGCGCGCCATATCGCCGCGATTTGCCGCGCGCCCTTCCTGTTTTCCTGCTGGAACAAAAGGGACCCGCGCCATGCTGCGCTGCGCGCCATCCCGCCTGGCGATGCGGCCTTCACGATCTGCCGGCGTATTGCGCAACGCGCGGCATCCGGCCTGCTGCCGGATGCCACCAGCGGCGCAACACTTTGGCATGATGCCGCGCATCTGCCCGCCTGGGCGGTGGGACAGGCGAGCATCATCGAAATCGGTGGCCTGTGTTTCTACCGTGCCGAGGACATCACCGCACCACCGCCACGCGCCGCGCGCCCGGTGCTGATTTTGGCTGAAGCGAGCTAGGAATTATCCAACCCGCACCATCTCTCGCTGCGTCACAACCGA
>JADCFR010000462.1 GCA_020249415.1 Roseomonas sp.
GGGGCCGCGATGGCGCGGAGATCGCCGCCCGCGCCAAGGCCTGCGGGGCGGCTGGCATCCTAACCGCCGCCGGGGATGCGATGAACGCCGCAGCCATTGCTGCCCTGCCGGAAAGCGTGAAGGTGATCGCAACCTTCAGTGTGGGCTTTGACCATATCGCCATTGATGCGGCGCGCGCGCGCGGGATTGCGGTGACGAATACGCCCGAGGTGCTTTCCTTCGCGACCGCCGAATGCGCCTTCACCCTGATGCTGATGGCCGCCCGCCGCGCCGGCGAAGGGGAACGCATGGTTCGTGCCGGGCTTTGGGAAGGCTGGGCGCCAACGCAGCTCATGGGTGTCACGCTGCAGGGCAAGAAGCTCGGCGTTTTGGGCTATGGCCGCATTGGCCGCGAATTGGCCGCCATGGCGCGCGGCATGCAGATGGAAATCCATTACCGCGACATGCAGCGCCTGCCGCCCGAGGTGGAACAGGGCGCCATTTTTCATGAAACCGATGCCGGCTTCCTGGCCACGATTGACGTGCTTTCCATGCATGTCCCGGGCGGCGAGGGCACGCGCAAATGGCTGAACGCTGAACGCCTGGCGCAGATGAAGAAGGGCGCCCTTGTCATCAATTCCGGCCGCGGGCCTTCGGTGGATGATGAGGCGCTGATCGCAGCCCTGAAATCCGGCCATATCCGCGCCGCCGGGCTTGACGTGTATGATGGCGAACCGCGCGTGCACCCCGGCTATATGGCGCTTGAGAATGTGGCGCTGCTGCCGCATCTCGGTTCCGCCACCATCGAAACGCGCCATGCCATGGGCATGCGCTGCATTGAAAACCTCGCCGCTGTGCTGATCCAGGGCATTTCGCCCCCGCATCGCGTCGTCTGAGCCATCGCTCGCAACACCAAGGAAGCACCCCATGAATTTCGATTTCGCGAAAATCCCCTTTGAACAGGCCTATAAGCTGGTGGTGTCCACCGTGGTGCCGCGCCCGGTCGCTTGGGTGGTAACGAAGGACAAGGATGGCGTGGTGAATGCCGCGCCCTATTCCTTCTTCAATGCCTTCTCCGACAATCCCGTTGTGGTGGGTTTTGGCTGCGGCCCGCGTGCGCCGGGGGCGCTGAAGGATACGGTCGCGAATATCGAAGCGACGGGGCAATTCGTGGTGAATATGGTCTCGGCCGATCTCGCCGAGAAAATGAATATCACGGCGGTGGATTTCCCGCCGGGTGTGAGCGAAATCACCGAAGCAGGGCTATCGACCGCGCCTTCCACCAAGGTCGCTGTGCCGCGCATTGCCGAAAGCCCGGTCGCTTTGGAATGCGAGATTTTCCAGTTTGTGCCTGCCGGCCGGCATATCATTGTCCTCGGCAAGGTGGTTGGGATGTATGTGCAGGATGATTGCGTGATGGACCCGGCCAAGTATTACATTGACACGCCCAAGCTTGGCCTGGTCGGCCGTATGCATGGGCGCGGCTGGTATGCGCGCACCACGGACCGCATTGAAATCCCGCGCATTGATCTGGATGAGTGGGAGGCCCGCAAGAAGAAGGGTTGAGGCGATGCCGAAGCTGCCCATGGTGCAGCGTCGTCTTGCTTTGGCGCTTCCCTTGCTGCCCATGACAGCGCAGGCGCAGGCACCCGCTTGGCCATCCCGCCCGATCAGGCTGATTGTGCCTTTCGCACCAGGTGGCACCACCGATGTTGTCGGGCGCTTGGCGGCCGAGAAACTCGGCCCCAGGCTTGGCCAGCCCATGCTGGTGGAAAACCGCCCCGGCGCAGGCGCCACGCTTGGCGCGCAATTGGTGGCGCGCGCGGAACCCGATGGGCATGTTTTGCTGGTATCATCTTCAACCTCGCATGGTGTGTCGCCGGCGATCTATCCCAATATCGGCTATGACCCGATGGCGGATTTCGCGCATCTCGCGCTGCTGTCACGCACACCGCCGGCGCTACTCGTCACGCGCAATCATCCCGCACGCAATATCCAGGAATATCTGGACATGGGCAGACGTGAGCGTGAATTGACGCTGGCGGTGGCGGCCATCGGTACCTCCTCCCATCTGGCGGGTGTGCGGCTTGGTCAGGCGCTGGGGGTGGAGGTGCGTTCTGTTGTCTATCGCGGCGTAGGCCCAGCGCTGACGGATGTGATTGCCGGCATTGTGCCGGGCATTATTGATAGCCTTCCTTCCGCCGTTGGGCATATGCGCAGCGGGTCGCTCCGCGCCTTGGCACTGCTTGCTGAAGCCCGTTCGCCGCTTTTCCCCGCATTGCCCACCATGCGCGAAGCGGGGCTTGATGTGGTCTCGGCGGCCTGGTTCGGCATTTCTGCGCCCGCCGCAACACCCGCGCCCATCCTGGCGCGCATTACGCGGGAAACCCAGGCCATGCTGGCGGAGCCTGATACGCGCGCGAAGCTTGAGGATTTGGGCGGCGCGCCGCCACCATGGACACCAGCCGAATATACCGCCTTCATCAAAAGCGAATTGGAAACGCTCGGCGCGCTGGCGCGGGCTGCCGGGATCAAGCCGCAATAGGGCTGCCGTACCCGCTTGCACTCATGCGCCAATGCGTCAGGATGGCGAGAGGGTGAGGAAACGCATCATGATCAATCGCCGCACACTTGGCTTGGCAGCCCTGCCATTTCTGATCCGGCCGGCTGTGGCGCAAACTTGGCCGGCCCGGCCCATTCGCCTGGTGGTGCCCTGGCCGCCTGGCCAGGCGACCGATCAGGTTGGTCGCCTGATGGCGCAACGGCTCTCGGAAAGGCTGGGCCAGCCCATTGTGCCGGAAAATCGCCCCGGCGCAGGCGGGAGCATCGGGACGGATATCGTCGCCAAGGCCACACCCGATGGCTATACGCTGCTCGCGGCCTCGATCGGGCCGATCAGCCTCGGGCCGCTGATCCATCGCACGCCTTATGATGTCAGCCGCGATTTGGCGCCGGTCGCGCGGTTTTCTGGCTCGCCCTATATCCTGGTGGCGCGGGCGGATTTTCCACCGCCCGATGCGCGTGCCCTGGTCGCCTTGCTGCGCACCAATCCCGGCAAATACACTTATGCGTCTTCCGGCGCGGCGGGATCGCAGCATGTGCTGACGGCACTGTTCCTCGCGCGTGCGAGTGTGGAGGCGCTGCATATCCCCTATCAGGGCAGCGGGCCCGCCATGGCGGCCCTGCTGGGTGGGCAGGTGCATTTCGCTATCGAGACCTTGGCCGCTTGCGGCACGCTGATCCGTGAAGGCAAACTCAAAGCCTATGGCTCCACCGCCGGGCGGCGCAGTCGCTTGGCCCCCGATATCCCGCCGCTTGCCGAAGCCGCTGATATCCCTGGCTATGACTATACCGGCTGGATCGGCCTGATGGCGCCCGCTGCCACGCCGCCTGCCATCATCGCGCAAATCGCCGCTGCCGTGGAACAAATCGCCGCACAGCCGGACACGCATGAGCGTCTGACGAATATCGGAACCGAGGCCTTCTTCGCCGGCCCGGATGCCTTCCGACAGGTTTTGGCGGAGTATCGAACGAATTTCGAAGCTGTCATTCGGCAGCTTGGCATCCGCGCAGAATAAGACAGGACAGGAGAGAACCCCATGA
>JADCFR010000463.1 GCA_020249415.1 Roseomonas sp.
CTTGCGCGCCGGCTGGAAGCACTCGCCGAAGATGGGCTTGACCCGCGCCATTATGAGGCGCCGGGCAGCGCGTTGATGTCGCGCGCCGAAGCGGCCTTGCGGGATTTGGTGCTGGGCCGTGTGGCGGCGCTGCCAGGGCGCGTGGATATCCGGCGCGATCCCGCGCGGGCCGATTTTCCCGCCTGGCGCGACAGGCTTTATGCCAGCGCCGATCCGGCGCGAGTTCTGGATCAGGCCGCGGCACTCCATCCCGATGCGGCGCCGATCAAGGCGGAACTCGCGCGCTTTCGGGCCATTGCGGCGCGCGGCGGTTGGCCGGCCATTGAAGGCAATCTTGCCAGCACGCTCGAACCCGGCAGCCATGATGCGGCGCGGGTCGGACAGCTTCGTGCGCGGCTGGCAGTGTTTGATCCGGAAGTGCTGCGTGGTGCGGCGGCGGAAAGCCCCGTTTACGATGCGCGGCTGGAAGCCTCTGTCCGGCGCTTTCAGGCCGCAGAAGGGCTCGAAGCCGATGGCCGCATCGGGCGCCTCACCTGGGCTGCCTTGAATACGCCGGTGGAAGCCAAGATCGGCCAGCTTCGCACAGCCCTTGATATGCGGCGCGGCTTGGCCGCTGCCCCGGATCGCCGCATTGAGGTGAATATCCCGCATTTCCGCCTGAAACTCACCGATGCCGGGCGCGTGGTGCAGGATATGGCGGTGGTGGTGGGCCGGCCTGATCGGCAAACGCCCACGCTCGATGTCCGGATGGTCGCGGTGCAATTCAACCCGCCCTGGGGCGTGCCCGATCGCAATGCGCGGGAGGATTTGCTGCCACGCTTCCGCCGCGAGCCCGGGCGCATGCAAGCCTTGGGCTATCGGCTCTATCAGCGCATTGATGGCGAACTCACGGAAATTGACGCGACCACAGTGGATTTCAGCGCCTATACCAAGGATCGATTCCCCTTCATCATCCGCCAGGACCCCGGAGAGGCGAATGCGCTTGGGCGGATCAAATTCGTCATGCCGAACCGCGACGATATCTTCATGCATGACACGCCGGATCGGCATTTGTTCCGCAGAACGGAGCGCGCCTTTTCATCGGGCTGCATACGCCTGGAACGTCCAATGGAGTTGCTGGCGGAAGCCTTCAGCGGCATGCCCGCCTGGAACCAGGAACGCTTTGACCGCGTCTTGGAAGGCGGCGTGACTCAGGGAGTGTCGCTCACGCGGGCGATTCCGGTGCGCCTTCATTATGACACGGTGATCGTTGAAGGCAGCAGCGTGGTCATGCGCCGGGATGTTTACGGGCTTGATGCCGCCTATCTCCGCGCGCTGGAGGCACCGCGCAGCGAAAGGTTGGCGGAGGCTTCGCCCCGGCAGTGACGCTGTAAGGCAAGGTTTGGAATGGCGCGTTATCTGGTGACAGGCGGGGCGGGTTTTGTCGGCAGCCATGCGGTGCTGGCGCTGCTTGATCGCGGTGATGAGGTGGTGGTGTTGGATGATTTGAGCCAAGGCCATCGCGCTGCCGTGCCCGCTGCTGCGATTTTGGTGCAGGCGCCGCTTGCGGATCGCGCCGAACTCGCGCGGGTTTTCGCCAATTGGCGCTTTGATGCGGTGCTGCATTTTGCGGCCCTTTCCCTGGTGGGGGTGAGCATGAAATCACCCATGCATTACCTTGCGGAAAACCTCGGCAATAGCGTGCGGCTGGTTGAAGCCGCCGTCGCCGCCGGGTGCTTGCGCTTCGTGCTGTCTTCCACCGCGGCACTTTTCGGCAAGCCGGAACGCGTGCCGATTGATGAGGATTGCCCGGTCGCGCCGGGTAATCCCTATGGCGAGAGCAAGCTGATGGTGGAAACCGCGCTGGCCTGGGCGGAGCGTATCCATGGGCTGCGCTATGCGGCGCTGCGCTACTTCAATGCCGCCGGTTCAGACCCTACCGGGCGCGCGGGGGAGGATCACAATCCCGAAACCCATCTGGTGCCACTCGCGATTGATGCGGCGCTTGGCCGACGCCCGGCGCTGACAGTGTTTGGTGATGATTACCCAACGCCCGATGGCACCTGCATTCGTGACTATGTGCATGTGACCGATTTGGCGGATGCGCATCTGCGCGTGTTGGCGCGGCTCGAATCCCATGGGTCATGTCGCTACAATATCGGCAATGGTGAAGGCCATTCGGTAAAGCAGGTGCTGGGCGCTATTGAACGCGTGAGTGGCCGCGCCGTGCCGCATAGTATCGGGCCGCGCCGTGCCGGTGATCCTGCCGTGCTGGTGGCGGCAAGCGAGAAGCTCCGGCGCGAAACCGGCTGGGCGCCGCGCTTTGGCGATATTGATGAAATTGTGCGCACCACCTGGGCCTGGCGGGAAGCGCATCCGCGGGGCTATGGGGATCGTTGACGACCAAGCGCTTAAGCCTTTGATCCCGCGCAAGAATTAAAATTTTCTTAGAAATGATCTGGCAAGCTGATCGAAGGCTTGCCCACTTGCCCTTCGCCCCCCCTGGTGCGACAAGACGGGCGTAATTCTCAAAACATTCAAGGCGGCCCCAACGGCCCAGGCTATGGAAGGTAATAGCATGTCAGAACTCGAAATCGTCTGGACGAAGGTAGATGAGGCGCCCGCCCTGGCGACCTATTCGCTGCTGCCCATCGTGCAATCCTTCGTGGGCGTCGCCGGCGTGAAAATGAGCCTCAAGGATATTTCGCTGACGGGGCGCATCCTGGCGAATTTTCCGGAAAACCTGACGCCCGAACAGCGGGTGAATGATGAACTCGCGGAACTCGGCAAGCTCGCGCTGAAGCCGGAAGCCAATATCATCAAGCTGCCGAATATCTCGGCCTCGGTCCCGCAGCTCAAGGCCGCGATCAAGGAATTGCAGGGCAAGGGCTATAAGGTGCCGGATTATCCCGATAACCCTACCAATGATGCCGAACGCGAAATCCGCGCCCGTTACGGCAAGGTGCTGGGCAGCGCCGTGAACCCCGTGCTGCGGGAAGGCAATTCAGACCGCCGCGCGGCGGGGGCCGTGAAGCAATATGCGCGCAACAACCCGCATAAGATGGGCGCCTGGTCGAAGGAGTCAAAATCCCATGTCGCCTATATGCCGGGCGGGGATTTCTATGGCTCGGAAGTGGCGACCACCATCACGGCGCCCACCAATGCGCGCATTGAATTGGTGGCGAAGGATGGCAGCGTCACCGTGCTCAAGGCCAAGACGCCGTTGATCGCGGGCGAGATTATTGATGCCTCCGTGATGAACCGAAAGGCGCTGCGCGCTTTCCTTGCGGAACAGGTTGATGCCGCGAAGCGCGAAGGGGTGCTGTTTTCCGTGCACCTCAAGGCCACCATGATGAAGATCTCCGATCCCATCCTGTTCGGCCATGCGGTTTCGGTTTTCTTCGCCGATGTCTTCGAAAAGCATGGCGCGACGCTGACGCGCCTTGGGGTCAATCCGAATAACGGCGTTGGCGATATGCTGGCCAAGATCGAAACCCTGCCGGATGCCGAAAAGGCGCCGATCCTGGCCGATATTGACGCCACCTATAAGGCGCGCCCGGCGCTCGCCATGGTGAATTCCGACCGCGGCATCACCAATCTGCATGTCTCAAGCGATACGATCATTGACGCTTCCATGCCGGCCATGATCCGTGAATCGGGCAAGATGTGGGGCCCCGATGGCAAGCTGCATGATACCCTGGCCGTGATCCCGGATCGTTGCTACGCGCGTTTGTTCCAGACTGTCATTGAAGACTGCAAGACCAATGGCGCCTTTGACCCGAAGACCATGGGCACGGTTCCCAATGTCGGGCTGATGGCGCAGCAGGCGGAGGAATATGGCTC
>JADCFR010000464.1 GCA_020249415.1 Roseomonas sp.
ACCAGCGGATAGCCCATGCCTGGGAAGGAAGGCATGCGCCCGGACCAGAGAAGACGTTCCGTGCCAGTACTGATACCGCTCCAATCAATGTCCACAACAACATCCTCTGCGCCGGGAGGCGTCAGTTGCAGGCGCGACAGCGAGAGCTGTTCGGGTGCGCTGAGCAGGATAGCGAGTGTTTCCACTCTGGGACTCCCCCTTGGGTTTTGTAACTCTAATGTGACGATTTTAGCTGTCAAGTTAAATTGACATCAAAAACGTCATTTTGCCTCAGCCTGCATCAAGCGCGTCAGTAAAGGGGTATCGGTCGGCAGCAGCCTGGGCGCAGCAAAACCAGCAGCGGTCAGCATCGCGGCCAGCTCATCCGGCCGGCGCGGACGGCCGCGGCCCATGGCAAGCAGGTAAAAGCCGAAATAGGCGCCGCCCATGGGCTCAGCGCCCGCGGTGCCGGCCATGGGTTCGGCGATCAGCACACGCCCAGCTTTGGGCAGCGCGGCGCGCACACGGCCAAGCAGGGCCTGCACCACATCATCATCATGATCGTGCAGGACGCGCACGAGGCTGATGATATCCGCGCCTTTGGGTAGCGCATCGGTGGTGAAATCACCGCCCATCGCCATGGCGCGATCCGCCAGCCCTTCGCGGGCAAAGCGCTGCCGGGCCTGTTCGGCCACGGCCGGCAGGTCAAACAACAGCAGATCAAGCCCAGGATTGGCCTTGCCCACCGCGGTCAAAAAGGCGCCACTACCACCGCCTACATCCATCAGGCGCCGATGCGGGCCAAAGCGATAGGCGGCCAAAACCTCCTGCGCCACCATGGGCTGGCTCGCTGCCATCAGCGCCGTGTAATCGGCCACTTTTTCGCCCGGCAGCGCATCCGGCTGCGCCGCGCCGGCATAGGCCCAGTATTGCGCGAGCGCGGTGCCGCCCCTTTCGCGCCGCAGCAGCGCCACCGGATCCGCCAGATCGGCGTAGAGCATGGCATGGTGTTCCACCATGGCGGCGATGCCGGGATTGCCGATCATGGCCGCGCCCAATTCACCAAGCGCCCAGGCACCATCGGCGCGCCGACGCACCAGCCGGAGCGACTCGGCGGCCACCAACAGCCGGTTCATGGCTTCAGGGGAAAGACCAAGCCGCGCGGCCAAGGCACGTTCTTCCGCCGGGGCTTCGTGCAGCGCTTCAAAAAGCTTCAGCCGCACACAAGCGGCCAGCACCTGCGAATAGACAAAGCCAGCGCAGAGATCGAATAATTCGCGCGCGCGCCGGCGCGCCAGCGGGCGGGTCAGTGGAAAACGCGCGGCCCAGGCGCGGAAGCCCGGGCGCGCGGTGAGGGATTCGCGCCAAGCGGTGAAGCGATCCGCCCAGGATGCCCTCCCTTCCCGATCCGCCCTTTGCGGGGGCAGCGGCATTGCCTGCGCCATGGCTCAGGCCGTGGCCAGTTTGCGCGGCAAAAGCCGGCCCACTTCTTCCAGCATGGCGGCCCGCAAAAAGGTGCGACCTGGGCAAGCGGGAATCGCCTCCACCGCCGCATCGGCCAGGGATTTCAGCCGCGCCACCGCGCCATGCAGGCCCAATTGCAGCACGGCAGAAGGCCGCCCCAAAGCCTGGTCACGCCCGACAGGCTTGCCGATGCTGGCTTCATCTTCCACGGCATCGCGCAAATCATCGGCGACCTGGAACGCCTCACCGAGGCGATCCCCCAGCAAGCGCCAGGCTTCGGCATCAGCCACACCGGCAGCGGCAGCACCGGCGACCGATGCGGCGGCAAACAGCGCCCCGGTTTTTTGCCGCTGATATTCGGAAAGATCGGCGCGCGGCTCACATTCCCAGGCCTGGCCGGCGACGATGCCAAAGGGCACGCCCACACCATCGCCAATGGCATTGATCACCGGGCCAAGCCGTTCGGGCGCAGCGCAACCGGCGCGTGCGACAGTCTGAAAGGCGAGCACGATCAGCCCATCCCCGGCGAGCACCGCCAAGGGCTCGCCAAAGGCGCGATGCACGGAAGGCCGGCCACGGCGCGTATCGGCATCGTCGAAGCAGGGCAGATCATCATGCACGAGGCTGGCGCAATGCAGCAGTTCAATGGCGGCGGCAGCAGCGCTGGCAAGCCTTGGCTGGTCATCACCGCACGCCGCAGCAACGGCGAGCGTCAGGCGCGGGCGGATGCGCGCCCCTTTCGGGAAAACCGCGTGCCGCATGGCGGCGGCAAGGCGGGGCGGGGCACCGCTCGCCTCGGCGGAGAGCACCGCGTCAGCGAGGCTGCTCTCAATACGGGCCAAGGCGTCCATGCGGGACCTCCCGAGGGGTGGCGCGAGCGGGTCGCGGCAGCCCTATGTATGTTTTGTTAGACTATTTTGATTGTCGTGTTATCTTGACACTCATGTCAAGGCTTTTCACGCCCGCGCGGCAAAACGGGTTTCGCGGTCCATCCGGTCCATCAATTCCAAGGCCCAGACCAGCCTTTCGCCATAGCCCGCACCCAGCGGCGGGCCTTCCAGCGCGGGCGCGGCGCGCACCGCATCCACCAGAAAGCGCGTAGCCGGCGATGGCGCTTCATCCGCGCCATCCTGTTGTGCCGCGAGCGCACCAGCCGCGCGCGCCAAAAGCCAGGCCTTGCGCCGCCCCGAAACCACCGCGCGACGAGAAACGGAATCAAGGCCCTGGCGTTCCACCTCTCGGCCGATTTCCGCATAGACAAGGCGGGCGGCGCCAATGCCTGGCCGGCAATCCCAGGGCAGCAAAGCAATGCCTGGCCAGGCGCGGCGATAATGCGCCTCCGCCGCGCCCAAAAGCCGCGCGACAACACGGCCAAGGGCTGGCGAAAAGGTGGGATTGGTGATCAGCGCTTCCGCTGAAAGCCCTTCCCCACGCAGCCAGGAAAGCGGCAGATAAACCCGCCCGGCCTTGGCATCTTCGCCAACATCGCGCGCGATATTGGTAAGCTGCATGGCAAGGCCAAGATCACAGGCGCGTGCAATCGCTTCCGGCGAACGCACGCCCATCAACAATGTCATCATCGCGCCAACGGTCGCGGCAACGCGCGCGGCATAGGCTTCCAGCGCGGCGATGTCCTCATAAAACCGGCCTTCGGCATCCCAGGCGAAGCCTTCCAGAAGCGCCGCCGGCAAGGCGCGCGGCACGCCATATTGCGCGACCACGGCAGCAAAAGCGCGATCCGCCACATGATCCCAAGGCCGCGCGGCATAGGCGCCATCAAGGCGTTGATGCAAGAGTTCCAATGAGGCCGCCGGATCATCACTCATGTCAATCGCGTCATCCGCAACGCGGCAAAAGGCGTAAAGCGCAGCGGCGGGGGCCGCGATACGGCGCGGCAAAAGAAAGGAGGCGGCGCGAAAGCTTTTCGAACCGCCCGCCAATAGCTTGTTGCAGGCGGCAAGATCCTCGGCCGAAATGCCGATCAATCCGGACATGCAACCCCCCGCATTTTCTTTGCTTCAATCATGATTGGCCATCCGGCGGCGAAAGCGTCGCGCCCCAAGCGCCACCCCAATTGCCACAATCGGGATGGCAACGCTGGTGACAATTTCCTCACGCAGCGAAACGCCCGATGTGACCAAGCCCTTGGCCAGATAAGCCACCAGGCCGACCACGTAATAGGTGATGGCAGCAACCGAAAAACCTTCCACCGCCTGCTGCAGACGCACCTGCTGACGCGCGCGCCGTTCCATGGAGGCAAGCAAGGCCTGGTTCTGCCTCTCGCGCGTGATATCAACGCGGGTCGAGAGAAGTTGGGTGGCGCGCGCCACGCGTTGGGACAGCATTTCCTGCCGTGTGGCGACGGCCTGGCAGGTATTCATGGCCGGTGCCAAGCGCCGTTCGGTGAATTCCCCGAAGGTCTGCATGCCTTCCATGCGGGTTTCGCGCAATTCCAGAATACGGTTGCGCACCAATTCGTAATAGGCGGCTGCAGCCGAAAAGCGGAAACGATGGCGCGATTCGCGGCTTTCCGCTTCGGCGGCCATGCGCGTCAGGCGTTGCAGCAGCAGCGGTTCATCGGCTTCCTGCGCTTCCACCAGTGCTGCGCTGATTTCGGCCAATTCGCGTTCCTGCGCGCCGATCTGTGGTGCGACTTCCTGCGCGACAGGCAGTGCCAGCAGCGCCATGATGCGATAGGTTTCCATCTCCAGCAGGCGCTGCGAAAGCCGGCCCGCCTGATAGGGCGACATGCCGCCATCATAAATCAGGAAACGACTGAACCCATCATCCTGGATGCGAAAATCGGTGAAGGCATGCGCCTGCCCGCCGGCGAGCGGACCACCCACCAGCATATGGTCACGAAAATATCGCCGCGAGATTTCGCTGATGGCAAGGGGCACATCCTTCGACGCAAGTAGCGTGACATGCGCCGCCGCAATCACCTGGCCAGGCAAAGCCTTGAGCCAATCCGCCGGCATTGCATGGATGGCGGCTGCGGAAAATGGTTCAGGTTCCGCGCCCGCAACCACCACCATGAAACGGCTGAATTCGCCATGCCTTTCCCATTTCAGGCGAAAGGGGCCGAAATCCGCGCTGTAATGATTGGCCCCTGGCGCTGGCGGTGGGATGGAAAAACGCTGCGCCAAGGCACAGAGTGCTGCCCAAGAGGCATCGCGCGCCTCATCCGCCGCCGGCAGCAGCGCGATTTGCGAGACCCGGCACGGAGAAAACAATATCTCCGGTGGGCGCGCATGCACCTCATCATTGAGTTCCAAGCGCTTGGCATAGGAAGGGGGGAGCACGTTATCGAA
>JADCFR010000465.1 GCA_020249415.1 Roseomonas sp.
CGGATGAACCCGACCATCCCTTGAATGCGGAACAGGCCGCGCGTTTTGCCCGCGCCTGTGCGGTTCTGCCCAAGCTGCCACGATCCTTTGCCAATTCTTCCGGATTGTTTTTGGGCAGCGATTACGCCTCAGACCTCGCCCGGCCAGGCTGTGCGCTTTATGGCATCAACCCGACGCCCGGCGCCCCCAACCCGATGCGGCCCGTGATCTGGCTGGAAGCGCCCATTCTGCAAATCCGCGATATCCCGGCTGGCGCCTCTGTCGGCTATGGCGCTTCCTTCGTGGCCGCGCGGTCCAGCCGCATCGCGACCATTGCGGTTGGCTACGCGGACGGCTACCTGAGAAGCCTATCCGGGCGAGGTGTCGCGGCCTATCGCGACATGATTCTGCCGATGGTGGGGCGCGTTTCCATGGATTTGATCACTTTGGATGTGACGGATGCGCCGGGTCTGGCGCCGGGGGATCGCGTCACGCTGATCGGCGGTGCGGCGCCATCGCCGGATGATCTGGCAGTGCAAGCCGGTACCATTGGCTATGAAATCCTTACATCGCTCGGCGACCGCTACCGCCGCGACTACAGGGCGGGCTGAGCTTGGCCGCGATCCTGGATCCTGTAGCCGCGCTTGGCCGCGCCGTGCTGGGCGCGCTGCAGCGCATTGGCGCGGTGGTGCTGTTTGCGCTGGAGGGTATTTCGCATCTATTGCGCCCGCCCTTTTATGGGCGGCTGTTTCTGCGCCATGTGGTGGAGATTGGTTATTTCTCCCTGCCCGTCGTGGCGCTGACGGCGTTTTTCACCGGCATGGTGCTGGCGCTGCAAACCTATACGGGCTTCGCGCGCTTCAATGCCGAAGGGGCGGTGGCGAATGTTGTGGTGCTTTCGATCACGCGTGAATTGGGCCCGGTTATTGCCGGGCTGATGGTAGCCGGGCGCATTGGTGCGGCCTTTGCCGCTGAAATCGGCACCATGCGTGTGACGGATCAGATTGACGCGCTGACCACACTTTCCACCAACCCGATGAAATACCTGGTTGCACCTCGGCTTTTGGCTGGCACCATTGCGCTGCCCTTTCTGGTGGTGGTTGCCGATATTTTGGGCGTCATGGGGGGGTGGCTGATTGGTACGGCGAAGCTTGGCTTCAGTTCTGCCGGGTATTTGCGCGCCACGCTTGATTTCATGCAGACCATGGATGTGGTCTCCGGCCTTGTGAAGGCATCGGTCTTTGGCTTTGTGATTGCGCTGATGGGCTGCTGGTGCGGCTATAACAGCAAGGGCGGCGCGCAGGGTGTGGGTGCTGCGGCAACATCGGCGGTGGTGACATCCTCCATCCTGATCCTGGCGCTGGATTACATCATCACCGAAATGTTCTTCGCGCGATGAGTGGCGCGGTGCCGAAAATCCGTCTGCGTGGGCTATCAAAAGCCTTTGGCCCGAAGCAGGTGCTGGATGGCGTGGACCTCGATATCCGTGCCGGGCATGGCATGGTCATTCTGGGCGGTTCGGGTTCCGGCAAATCCGTCACCATCAAATGCATCCTGGGGCTGATTGAACCCGATGCCGGCAGCATTGAAATTGATGGCCAGAACATCCTGAAGCTGCCGCGGCGGGAGCGTGAGGCGCTGAATGACCGCATCGGCATGCTGTTTCAGAATGGCGCGCTGTTCGATAGCCTGCCGGTCTGGGAGAATGTTTGCTTCAAGCTGCTGGCACAAAAGCGCATCACGCGCGCCGGCGCGCGCGACAAGGCGGCCGAGGTCCTGGCGCAAGTGGGCCTTGCCGCATCGGTGGGTGATCTTTCGCCGTCTGAGCTTTCAGGGGGCATGCAAAAGCGCGTCGCACTTGCGCGCGCCATTGCGGCGGAGCCTGAGATCATCTTTTTCGATGAACCCACCACCGGGCTTGATCCCATCATGGGCGCGGTGATTGATGGGCTGATTGTGGATGTGGTGCATCGGCTGGGCGCCACGGCGGTTTCCATCACGCATGACATGGCAAGCGCGCGCCGTATCGGCGATGACGCCGCCATGATCCATAAGGGCCGCATCATCTGGACCGGTGAGGCCGCGAAGCTTGGCGATACCGGCAATGCCATGGTGGACCAATTCGCCCGTGGTGAGCGGGAGGGGCCGATACAGATGGAGTTGCGGCGGTAGGGGTAAGGCTGATCAGGAAAAGCGCCAAACGCCCGCCGGAGGCGGGCGCGAGCCCGAATGGGCGACGCCGCTTATGCGGCGAAGCCAAGCGCGCGGAGGCGCGCGCCGGCGTTTGAGGGCGGATCGGCGACGATCCGCAACAATTTGAATCAGGCGGCGAAGCCCCTGTTCAACCCCGCAATCGCTTCCGCATATTCCCGCCTGAGCCGCGCCACCAGCTCCGCCGTGCTTGGCACATCATGAATGGCGCCCACCCCCTGGCCGGCGGACCAGATATTCTTCCAGGCGCGTTTTTCGCTGCTGCCCAAATGAAGTTCCCTGTTGAATTCAGGTAAATTCGCGGGATCAAGCCCTGCCGCTTCCAGCGATGCGCGCAGGAAATTGCCGTTCACCCCGCTAATCGCGTTGGTATAGACAATATCCTTCGCCGTCGCAGCCAGGATCATTTGCTTGTAGTCTTCCGGCGCGCGGCTTTCCGTGGTCGCGATGAAGCGCGTGCCCAAATACGCAAAATCCGCCCCCGCTGCCCGCGCCGCCACCACATGCGCCCCGGTGGACATCGCACCCGACAGGATAATGGTGCCCTGATAGAATGGCCGGATTTCCTGCAAAAAGGCGAAGGGGTTAGAGGGGCCGGCATGTCCGCCGGCGCCGGCTGAAACCGCAAGCAGGCCATCAACGCCAGCGTCCGCCGCCTTCTGCGCATGGCGCAGATTGATC
>JADCFR010000466.1 GCA_020249415.1 Roseomonas sp.
ACCGGCTATTCCTTTGGCATGTCGTCCCTGCTGGCGGCGGTGGGGCTTGCACAGCTGGCAAAACTCAGCGATCGCGTGGCGCGGCGACGGGCGATCTTCGCGCATTACCATGAAGCGCTTGAGGATGTGCCGGGCATTGCCTTCATGCCGGAAGCACCTTGGGGAAGGTCCTCACGCTGGTTGACTGCCATGCTGATGGACCGCGATGGCTTCGGCCTGGAACCTGAGGCGCTGCGCCGCCTGCTGGCCGCTGAGGGGATTGAAACCCGCCCCACCTTCAAGCCCTTGCATCTGCAGCCGGTATTCCGCGATGCGCCACGCGTGGGTGGCGCCGTGGCGGAAGCGCTATTCGCGCAGGGGCTTTGCCTGCCCTCTGGCAGCGGCATGGCACGCGCCGCGCAGGATCGGGTGATCCGCGCCATTCGCGCTGCGGCGCGCGGCTGACGCCCATGCAAATCCTCTATTTGCATCAGCATTTCAGCACGCCTTCCGGCAGCACGGCCACACGAAGCTTCGCCTTCGCCCGCGCGCTGGCGGCGCGCGGCCATCGCGTGACGCTGGCGACCGGGCGCTATCAGGGGGCGGAGACCGGGCTTTCTGCTCCCTTCCGCAAGGGAAGGCGGGAAGGCCGGGTTGCTGGGTTTCGGGTGGTGGAATGGGATATCCCTTACGCCAATGCCATGGGGATCGCGGCCCGCAGCGCGGCGTTCTTGCGCTATGCGGTGGCGGCGGCGCGGCTTGCGCTGCGGGACAATCCCGATCTGGTCATTGCTTCCTCTACCCCGCTGACCGTAGCGCTGCCGGCATTATGCGCCAAGGCTTTGCGCGGTATTCCCTTCATCTTCGAAATCCGCGATCCCTGGCCGGAATTGCCGCGCGCCATGGGCGTGCTGCCGGCCCCGATTGCGCCCGCGATGGAAGTGCTCGCCAATCTCGCCTGTCGCCGCGCGGCGGCGGTGGTGGCGCTTTCAGAAGGCATGGCGGAGACAGCCCTTGCGCGCGGTGCCGATCCCGCACGGTTGCAGGTGATCGGCAATGGCTGTGATCTTGATCTTTTCGGCCCGCATATCGCCCCCTGGCGCCCGCCCGAAGCCGCGCCTTGGGAAGTTCTGGCGCTTTATGCCGGCGCCCATGGGCCTGCGAATGGGCTTGGTATTGTGGTGGAAGCGGCACGGCATTTGGCCGCTCGGGGCGAGACCAGGCTCCGTATCCTGCTGGTGGGTGAGGGGGCGGAGAAAACCGCCCTGATGCGCAAAGCTGCTGGCCTGCCCAATATCACCTTCCTGCCGCCGATGCCCAAGCGCGAGATTGCCGGGCTTTTCGCTGGCAGCCAGATTGCGCTGCATATCCTGGCCGATTGCCCCGCCTTCGCTGGCTGGACCGCGCCCAATAAGCTGATGGATGGGCTGGCAGCCGGCCGGCCCGTGATCAGTAACGTCCCAGGCGATGCCGCGCGGCTTTTGACCGAAGGTGGTGCGGGGATGGCCGTGGCGCCTGACGACGCGGCTGGCCTGGCGGCAGCGCTGGTCAGCCTGGTGGAAGCCCCCGCGCGCCGCGCTGCCATGGGCGCGGCGGCGCGCAGCCTTGCGGTGCGTCAGCATGACCGGCGCCTGCTCGCTGCGCGCTTCGCCGCGCTGGTCGAGGCCATGCCAACCGCTCAGACTGCGCTTTCCAAACCAGCGCATTTCGCCATGTCAGGAAGGGGCTGATCATGCTGCCCGAGCTCCATCTTGTTGCCGCCGCCAGGCCCAATTTGCCGAAACTCGCCGCGCTTTGGCATGCGCTGGCCGAGGGGCCGGAATTCTGCAAACCCGTGCTGGTCCATACCGGCCAGCATGAGGACCCGGCCATGTTTGGTGTGCATTTCGCCGATCTGGGTCTGCCCACGCCCGATATCGCGCTTGGCGTTTCGGGCGGCAGCCATGCGGTGCTGACGGGGCGTTCCATGATCGCCTGCGAAACCGTCTGGAAAGCGCGCCGCCCTGCCGCGGTGGTGGTGGCGGGCGATGTGGATGGCGCGCTGGCGGCGGCCCTTGCGGCCCGCAAGCTTGGCATTATCGTGATCCATCTGGAGGCCGGGTTACGATCGGGCGAGCGTGATCTGCCGGAAGAAATCAATCGCCGCGCCATTGATGCAATCTCCGATGTCCTATGGGCACCGGATGAGCCGACAGCAGCAAGGCTCCGTCAGGAAGGCCATGCGGCAGCGGCGGTGCGGGCGGTGGGCAATGCCATGGTGGATACGCAGCTGCGCCATTTGGCGGCAGCGCGCGCGAAGCGCCTGCCGCGCGGGCTCTCGCGCGGGGGGTACGGCATGGTAACGCTGCATCGCGCCGGCAATGTGGACAAGCCGGAGCGCCTGATTGCGCTGCTCGATGCGCTTTCCGCCGCCGCGCGGCATTTGCCGCTGGTTTGGCCCATTCATCCGCGCGCCGCGGCGCAAATGAAATCCTTTGGCTTTGTGCCGCCGACCGGTGTGCGCATCACGCCGCCGCTTGGCTATCTGGAGTTTCTGTCATTGCTTTGCCGCGCGCGGCTGGTCGCGACCGATAGCGGCGGCGTGCAGGAAGAAGCGACCGCGCTTGGCCTGCCTTGCCTGACGCTGCGCGGGGCCACTGAACGCCCGGTGACCATCACCGCCGGGATGAATAGGCTGACCTCGCCCGAGGAATTGCCGCAGCGTGTTGCGGAGATTTTGGGCACTGCGGCACGGCCCATGCGCCCCATCCCGCTTTGGGACGGGCGGGCGGGGTTTCGTATGCGTGAGCATTTGCAAGCATTGCTGGAAGGCGAGGAATGCCGCGCGATGGTGGCCTGACGCCCGTTTGGTTTGCGCCGCCGAAGGTGCTGTTGCTTTCCGCCGCGCATCCGCCCGCTGATATTCGTGTGGTGATGAAGGAAGGTGCCTGCCTGGCTGAAGCCGGCTATGCGGTCACGCATCTATGCCCCGCCCCCGCTTCGGGCGAGGCGCCCGTGCTGGTGGCAGGGGTCGCGATCAGCACCTTCCCCGCGCGGCGCGGCGCCTGGCGTCGGGTATTGGGCATTCCGCGCTTGGCATTTCGCGCGGCAGAGGAGCGGGCTGAGGTGATTCATGCCTCGGAACCCGATGCCTGGGCGGCGGCGCTGCTCGCAGGTTGGTGGACTGGCGCGCGCGTCATTCTGGATGTGCATGAACATTACCCATCGCGCTTGGATGGCAGGGCGCCGGCCCTATTGCGGCCAGCCTTGCGCCGCCTGCTGCATGGCGCCTGCTGGGTCATGGGGCGCGCCGCCGATGCGGTGGTGGTGGCAAAGGATGGCCTGGGCGCGCCCTTTGGCGGAGAAGGGCGCGTGGTGAAGGCGCGCAATTATGCGCTCGGTGCCGTATTGCCGCGTGCGCATGTTCCGGGGCCTGTGACGCTGGTGCATCTTGGGGCGCTCAGCCATGCGCGCGGGGCGATGCACATGCTGGAAGCGCTGGCACTTTGCCCGCCTGAAACACGGCTTTGCCTGATTGGCCGCTTCACCGATGACAGTGAGCTGGGCTTTTGGGCGCGGGCCGATGCGCTTGGCCTGACGGCACGGATCACCTTCCTTGGCTGGTTGCCGCATGAGGCGGCTTTGGAGGCCGCAGCGCGCTGCGACATTGCGCTGATCCTGTTCCAGCCCGGGGTAGAAAATCACCGCCTGGCGCTGCCGCACAAGCTGTTCGACGCCATGCTGGCCGGCTTGCCGGTGATTGCGCCCGCGGAAGCCGAGGAAGTGGCCGCCGTGATCGAAGATGCTGCCTGCGGTGCCTTGGTGGATGCGTCTGATCCCGGTGCAATTGCTGCCGAGGTGGCACGCATGGCCGACCCCGTGCGGCGCCGCGTTTTGGGTCAGGCGGGGCGAAGGGCAGCGCTGGCGCGTTTCTCCTGGGCAGCGGAGGCCGCGCGGCTTGTGGCACTTTACGGGCGCCTTACGGGTTTTATGCCGCGCCGCATGGCCGGGGTTAAGTGAAGCGATTCCAACGGGGGCAGTTCTGGGCTAGGAAGGGCTGGTGACCCGCCGCCCTTCCAACCGGATTCTGCTGAATCTGGCCCTTGATGGCCTGCTTGCGCTGCTGGCGCTGATGCTGGCGGTTTGGGCCATTGCGCCGCGCCATTGGCCGAGCGGGGCCTGGTGGGCGGTGGCGGCACCCGGCGCGGTGCTGGCCTTGCTCGCGGCCGGGGCGGTGTTGCGGCTGCCGCAGCAATATTGGCGCTTTGTTGGTCTGCGCGATTTGCTGGCGGTGGCGGGTGCGGCTTTCGGTGGCGCGCTGCTGTTTTGGCTGGGCGGGCAAATGCTTGGCGGGTGGCAGCCGGCCAATGCGGCCTTTCCGCTGATCCATGCCCTGTTGCTGGGCGCGCTGCTGATCGGCGCGCGGGTGCTGGCCCTGGTGCAGGCGACGCGCCATGCCGGCGAAGCGGCTGCCGATGCGCAAGCCGTGCTGCTGGTGGGCGCGGCAGAGGGCACGGATTTGTTCATTCGCGCGCTGGAACGGGATCGCCGCGCGCCGTATCGGGTGATTGGGATCCTGTCGCTGCGGGCGCGGCAGGCCGGGCGGCGCATGCAGGGGCATTTGATCCTGGGCACGGTTGAGGAAGCGGAAGCCGTGCTTGATCGGCTGCGCGCGGAAGGGCGGCTGCCCGGGCTGATTGTGCTCTCAGGCCCCGATATTGAAGGCCCGGCCTTGGAAGCGCTGTTGGATGCTGCTGATCGCCATGGCGTGCCGCTCCGCCGTGCGCCCGCGCCGACCAGGCTTGATCCGGCAGGCAGTGACGCCACGCGGCGCGTCGAATTGCGCCCGGTTTCGATTGAGGATTTGCTCGATCGCCCGCAAGTGCCGTTGGACCGCGAGGGCATGGCGCGGCTGGTGCAGGGGCGGCGCGTGTTGGTGACGGGTGCGGGCGGGACGATTGGCGGCGAATTGGCACGGCAAGTCGCCGCCCTTGGTCCGGCGCTGCTGGTTTTGCTCGATCACGGCGAGTTCTTGCTGTACGAAATTGATCTGGAATTGCGCGAAAAACACCCCGATGTGCCGCGCCGCGCTGTGTTGGCGGATGTGCGCGATGAGGCGCGCATTCGCCGGCTGTTTGAAGATATCAAGCCCGAATTGGTGTTCCATGCGGCGGCGCTGAAGCATGTGCCGATGGTGGAAAATGATCCGCTGGAAGGCGTACTGACCAATGCGTTTGGGACGCGCGTGGTGGCGGAGGCAGCGCGTTCAGTCGGCACCGCGGCGATGGTATTCATTTCCACCGACAAGGCCGTGAACCCGACATCGGTGATGGGTGCATCGAAACGTTTGGCCGAGATGTATTGCCAGGCTTTGGATCGTGAGGCGCGCCATGGTCGCGCGGGGATGCGCTGCATCACGGTGCGCTTTGGCAATGTTTTGGGCTCGACCGGCAGTGTGGTGCCGCTGTTCCGCCGGCAATTGGAACGTGGCGGGCCTTTGACGGTGACGCATCCCGATATGCGGCGCTATTTCATGACCGTGCGCGAGGCTGTGGGCCTGGTGTTGCAGGCGAGTGTTGTTGGCACGACCGATCCCGCCGATCAGCCGCCGGAATTGGCCGAAGGCGGCATCTTTGTTTTGGATATGGGCCAGCCGGTGAAGATTGTGGATCTGGCGCGGCGCATGATCCGCTTGGCGGGGCTGCGGCCGGATGAGGATGTGGAAATCCGTTTCACGGGGCTGCGCCCTGGTGAGCGGCTTTATGAGGAATTATTCCACGGCCAGGAACCGCCGCGCCCAACCGCGTTTCCGGGGCTTTTGGTGGCGACACCTCGGACAGCGGATGCTGCCTTGGTGGGGCGGGCGATTGATGAAATGGCGGCGGCAGGGCGGGCGGGGAATGCACGGCTTGCTTTGCAGCAATTGGCGCGGCTGGTGCCGGAATTCGCCCATGCGCCGGAAGGGACCGCGGCGGCGGGGCCGCGTTGAGCCAACCCTGCCGCCGCGCAGGCTTCAATCCGCCTGACGCAAGCCGCTATCCCTGATCAGCCCAGCATATTTCTCGGCCTCCGCCTTCACATAAGCCGTGAAAGCCTGATGGTTCAGGTAGCGAATGGGGTGGCCGGCGCGCGTCATGCCCTCAATGACCGATGGGGTGCGCAGGGTGCGTGCGCAGGCCTCATCCATCCGGGCCACCACCGCCTCTGGCGTGCCGGGCGCGGTGAAAATGCCGGTCCAAAGCGGATAGACCAGATCAAGCCCCTGTTCGCGCATGGTGGGCGTATCTGGGAAATCGGGTGAGCGTTGTTCAGCGAAAACCGCCACCGCATGCAGGCCGTATTGCTTCACGAGATTGGCCTCGGCGGTCAGCATCGGCACGGTGCCGGCCAGCATCGCCTGCACGCTATCGCCCGAACCACGGAAGGGGATGTGGTTCATCTCAATCCCGAAG
>JADCFR010000467.1 GCA_020249415.1 Roseomonas sp.
GCCCAGCACTTTGTCTGTCGCCTTATCGGCCAGGATTTTCACAAACCCATCCATATCGCCCATGGCGCGCGCACGGCCATTCGCGGTGAAGGGGAATTTGCCGACCTTGTAGGCAACACCGCGCGCCTTGAGCTGATCCTCAGTTTCTCCCACTGAAGCCACTTCCGGCCAAGTATAGACCACGCCCGGGATCGCACCGTAATTCAGATGCGGCTTCTGCCCGGCCAGCATTTCCGCCAGCGCCACACCTTCTTCTTCTGCCTTATGCGCCAGCATGGGCCCCGCAATCACATCACCAAGCGCGTAGATGCCCGGCACATTGGTGGCGTAATGGCCATCCACCTTGATGCGCCCCCGTTCATCCAAAGCGACACCCGCGTTATCCAAGCCAAGCCCCGCGACATAAGGCCGCCGGCCAATCGCGACCAGCACAACATCGGCGGTGAGTTCTTCCATCGCACCCCCGGCCGCCGGTTCCAGCTTAAGCGTCACGCCCTGTTTCGACTTGGTCGCCCCCATCACCTTGGTCTTCAGCTTCGTCTTGATACCCTGCTTCGCCAGGATGCGTTCAAACGCCTTGCCCACTTCCAGATCCATGCTCGGCACCAGCCGATCAAGGAATTCCACCACCGTCACTTCCGCACCCAGGCGGCGCCAGACGCTGCCCAATTCCAACCCGATATAGCCACCGCCAATCACCACCAGATGCTTCGGCACATTCGTCAATTCCAAGCCGCCGGTGGAAGTCACAATCTGCTTTTCATCAACCTCCACACCCGGCAGGGGAATGCTCTCACTCCCGCTCGCGATCACGATGTGCTTGGCGGTGTAATCCTTGCCCGCCACGCTGACCGTGCCGGGCGCGGTGATGCTGCCCTCACCCTTTAGCCAGGTGACCTTGTTCTTGCGGAACAGGAACTCCACCCCCTTCACATTGGCGCCGACCACTTCGCCCTTGCGCGCCTGCATCCGCGCCAGATCAAGCTTCACCGAACCCACCGTGACCCCGTGATCCGCGAGCTTATGGTGCGCTTCCTCATAATGTTCCGAGGATTGCAGCAACGCCTTGGACGGGATGCAGCCGACATTGAGGCAGGTGCCGCCCAGCGTTTCCCGCTTTTCAACGCAGGCAACCTTCATGCCGAGTTGCGCGGCGCGAATGGCGCAAACATAGCCGCCGGGGCCGGCGCCAATCACGATCACATCAAAAGCATCACTCATGGTCAGGCGTCCTCAACCCTTGTCTTTTCGCCGCCATGTTTGGACCGGGCGGGCAGGGCGATCAAGCCATGGAATTAGGGCTTGGGTTTTGCCCGCTTTCCCCCCTATCCTGCGGCCTGAAACAGGCGCCGCAAGACGCGCCTTGGGGAGGAAAAGCCATGACAAAACCCACACTCATCACGCGCCGCTTGGCGCTGGCCGCGACCGGGGCGGCGCTGGCAGCCCCCGGCCTTGCCCGGGCCCAGGGGCGCTTTCCGGAACGCCCCATCCAACTTGTGGTGCCCTGGCCCGCCGGTGGGTCCGCTGATGCGCAGCTCCGTTCCATTGCGGAGCTTGTCGGCAGGGCGCTCGGCCAGCCCATGGTGGTGCAAAACCGGCCCGGCGCCGGTGGGACGCTTGGCGTGCTGACCGTGGCACAGCAGGCGCGGCCCGATGGCTATACGCTGACGCAGATGCATCTATCCGTGCTGCGCCGGCCCTGGATGATGCGCACACCTGGCTGGGACCCGATTGGCGATTTCACCCATATCATTGGCATGACCGGCTGGCTGTTTGGCACGGCCGTGAAGGCGGATAGCCAACTCAAATCCTGGCAAGACCTGATCGCCTATGCGCGGGCCAATCCCGGCAAGCTGACCTATTCCACCAGCGGCATCGGCACCACCAATCACCTTGCCATGGAAAGCATTCAGGAAATCGAAAAGATCAGCCTGACCCATGTGCCCTTCCGCGGCGCCAATGAGGGGGTCACCGCCGTGCTTTCCGGCCAGGTGGATATGATCTGCGATAGCTCCACCTGGGCACCCAATGTGGAAGCCGGCCAGATGCGGGCACTTGCGGTCTGGAGCGCGGAACGCGCCCCGCGCTTCCCCGCCGTGCCCACCTTGAAGGAGCTGGGCTATGACATGGTCGTAGCATCCCCTTACGGGGTCAGCGGCCCCAAGGGCATGGACCCCGGCATTGTGCGCGTGCTGCATGACGCGATGAAGGACGCGTTATTCAGCCCGGAAAATACGCGCATCCGCAGCCAATTCGATATGCCGCTGGTCTATCAGGATACGGAAAGCTACCGCCGCTTCATCGTGGAACGTGTCGAATACGAAAAGACCATGGTGCGCCGCCTTGGCCTGACTTTGGATGGCTGAGGGCAGCGCCATGGTGACATTCCATCGCCGCGCGGCGCTTGGGCTTGGCGCGAGCCTTTTGGCCGCGCCAGCACTCGGCCAGGGGCGCTTTCCCAATCGGCCCATTCGCTTCATCACACCCTGGCCGCCTGGCGGTTCATTGGATGTGCTTCAACGCAGCATGTTCGAAGTGGTGCGGAAGGACCTCGGCCAACCAATCCTGTCCGAGAATCTGCCCGGCGCGCGCGGCACCCGCGCCGCAACCTTCCTGGTCACGCAAGGCGTGCCGGATGGCTATACGCTGGCGCATCACCATCTCTCCGTCCTGCGACACCCCTTCCTGACCAGGCAGCCAAGCTGGGACCCGGTGAATGACTTCAGCTATATCATGCAATTCTCCGGCTTTACCTTCGGCACGGTGGTGCGCACCGATAGCCCCTATCAGCGCTTGGCCGATGTTTTCGCCGAAGCACGCCGCAAACCCGGCGAGCTGACCTATTCCACCAGCGGCATCGCCACCACCAACCATATCGCCATGGAAGATCTGCTCCGCCGCGAAAAGGCGGAAATGACCCATGTGCCCTATCGCGGCGCGCAGGAAGGTGTGACCGCCCTGCTCGGCCGGCAAATCACCATGGTCGCCGATGCACAAGCCTGGCGCCCGCAAGTGGAGGCCGGCGAATTCCGCCTGCTGAGCGTCTGGACGCGCGATCGCCTGGGCGGCTTTCCCAATGCGCCGACACTCAATGAACTCGGCTACGATATGGTGGTCACCAGCCCCTATGGCGTGGTCGGGCCACTCGGCATGCCGGGGGAAATCGTCGAAATCCTCC
>JADCFR010000468.1 GCA_020249415.1 Roseomonas sp.
CTTCCGGGCTGGTGAGCCTATCCTTCGTTTGGCCCTGGAATTGCGGTTCGCGGATGAAGACCGAAAGCATGCCCGCAATCGGGCCGAGCAAATCCTCGGCGGTCACATTGGCCGCGCGCTTTTCCTTCTTGAGCTCACCATAGGCACGCAGGCCCTTCACCAGCGCGGTACGAAAGCCCGTTTCATGCGTACCGCCCTGCGGCGTTGGGATGGTATTGGCATAGGTGTTCAAGAACCCATCGCCGCGTTCCACCCAACTCGCCGCCCATTCAACCCGGCCCGCAGCTTCGGGAAATTCGGCATCGCCCGCCCAGGCGGCGGGCACCACGGTGGGCCGGCCTTCCAGCGCAGCGGCCAGAAAGTCCGAAAGCCCACCCGGGAAATGCAGTACGGCCTGCGCCGGCGTTTCGTCCTTGATCAGCGCGGGATCGCACGCCCAGCGGATTTCAACGCCGCGATAGAGATACGCCTTGGATCGGCAGAAGCGATACAACCGTTCCGGGCGAAAACTGTGCTTGCTGAAAATCTCCGGGTCCGGCTTGAAGCGAATGGTGGTGCCCCGACGATTTTGTACCGCCCCCGCATCCTTCAGCTTCGTGATGGCCTTGCCGCGTGAATAGGCCTGGGTGAACAGGGTGCGGTCACGCGCGACCTCCACCTCCATCCGTTCGGACAGCGCATTCACCACCGATGAACCGACACCATGCAACCCGCCCGAGGTATCATAGGCCTTGCCGGAGAATTTGCCGCCGGAATGCAGCGTGGTCAGGATCACTTCCAGCGCGCTGAGCTTCGGGAATTTAGGGTGCGGGTCCACCGGAATGCCGCGACCATTATCGCGCACCACCAGCCAATTATCGGCTTCCAGCGTTACCTCGATGCGGTCGGCATGGCCGGCCACGGCTTCATCCATCGCGTTGTCAATGATCTCGGACGCCAGATGATGCAGCGCGTTTTCATCCGTGCCGCCGATATACATGCCGGGGCGGCGGCGGACGGGCTCCAGCCCCTCCAGCACTTCGATATCCTTGGCCGAATAGCCATCCTGCTGCCCGGCCCCTCCCTTCCGGGGGCCGCCGCGCCCAAATAGATCGTTCATGTCTTGTTCCCTAACTCTCCGGGACCATACCGGGGGGCGCGCCCGGAAACAATGAGGCCACCGATTCGCCCGCAAATGCGGCGGATTTGTCTTGATGCGGCGTCGGATGATAAGCCATGCCTGCCCAAACAAAGGAAGCAAAGCGCCTGATGCGCAAACCGAATCGCTCCGTCAAAGCCCCCCGGACCGCGCCGACGGCCCGCGCCAAGCCCGCCAACCCCGCCGATCTGGCACGGAGTGAGGAGGATTTGCGCGCCCGCGTCGCGAGCAAGCCAGATGACAATGCGGCGTGGCAGCAATTGGCTGGCCTTCTCGCCAATAGCCGCCGCCCCAAGGAGGCGGTGGAGGCTTTCGCCAAGGCAGTGGCGCTTGGCGCCCCCGTGGCGCCGATTTGTACACCCTACGCCATTGCGCTTTCCACGCTCGGTCGTCACCAGGAAGCGGCGGAACTCGTGGCGCCTATCCAGGCCCGCAAGCCAAAGGATTTCGCGCTGGCCAATCTGCTTGGTGTCATGTTGAAGCGTGCAGGCCGCTATGATGAAGCCTCGGCGATGCTGAAGGCCGCTCAGCGACTGGACCCCAAGAGCGCTTCCCCCTGGCAAAACCTCGGCAATGTTGAGGAAGCGCGTGGCAATTTGGCCGCCGCGGTAGAGGCCTTTCGGGAGGGTGCGCGGCTTGAGCCGCGCAATGGCGAGATTTGGCGCCTGCTTGGGCGCATGCAACGCGCGATTGGCGATCAGGCGGGCGCGCGGGCAAGTTTTGAAAAGGCTTTCGAATTTCAGCCCAAGAATCGCAATACGCTAAATGACCTGATGGGGCTGCTGATTGACCAGGGTGACATTGCTGGCGCGGTGAGCGTGGTGGAACGCGCGCGCAAGTTTCACCTTGGCGACCGCGGGCTTGATGTCATGCATGCGCGGATGCTGCTGCGCCTGGGGCGCCGCGAAGAATCCCGCGCCGTAATTGATGGCATTCTGGCGGAGGACCCTGGCAATGCGCAGGCCAATCTTTTCCTGTCCCGCTTTGTAGGCGATGGTGATCGGCGCCTGGCGAATGAAGCGCTGAAACGCGCGCATGAGGCCAATCCCGATGCGGCCGAGATTCAGGCGGCCTATATCGAAAGCCTCTCGCGCAGCCGCTATGACAGTGAAGTGGGACATCTGGAGGAATCCTATCGGCTCTCGCTTGATTTCATGCGGCGGCATCCGGATAAGGTTGCGCGCAGTTCACGTTCCTTGCGCACGGTGTTTCAGCGCGTGATGGATCTGGAACAATTGGACGCCACCGGCGCCATTCCAGACCTGCTGCCTTTGTGGCAGGCGGAAGGGCGGCATTCTTCCGTCCATTACGAATTGGGCCAGGTGCATAGCCTGGAAGAACGCATCGGGATTGTGGAATGGCACCGGAATTGGGGGCGCAATGTGCAGCGGCGCATCAAGCCGCTACCGCCCGCGCCTGCGCTCCATATGCCGCGCAAATGGCGTGTTGGCTTCCTGTCGAGTGATTTGCGCAACCACCCTGTTACCTATTTCTGCATGCCCCTGCTTGAGGAATATGACCGCGACCGCTTCGAGGTTTTCTGCTATTCCTTCTATGAAGGTGAACGTGACGTCATTCAGGCGGAGATCGAAAAATCCACGAATTTCCGCTGGTGGCCCTATCGCCCGGATGATCAGGTAGCCGCGGATATCGCCAAGGATAATCTTGATCTGCTGTTCGAATTGGGCGGCAGCACGGCGATGAACAAGTTGGAAATCATGGCCTATCGCCCCGCACGCTTGGGCGGAAGTTGGCTTGGCTATCCACATTCCGCGGGGCTTGAGACGATCGATTACATTCTGGTGGACCCCTATATCAAGCCGGAAGACCCGCGCTTGCTGATCGAAAAGCCTTTTGAATTGCCGGAAACCTGGGTGACCATTGGCGGGCGGCTTGGCTTTTACGAAGTGCCGATTGATCTGGAAATCCCCGAAGATCGGCGCGGCTATGTCACCTTCGGCACGGCCAATAATCCCTATAAATACACCAAGCTTTGCATTGACACCTGGGCGGCGGTGCTGCGCCGCGTGCCCAATTCGCGCTTTCTTTTCGTCCGGCCCGAAGCGGGCGGGCCATCCTTCCTGGAAAATACCCGCGCTGCCTTCGCGGCGCGCAATGTGGACCCGGACCGGATCGAATTTGTCGGCATTCGCGGCAAGCATTTGCCGCATTACAACAAGATGGATATCTCGCTCGACACGCTGCCGCATGTCGGCGGCACCACCACCTGTGAAAGCATCTGGATGGGGGTGCCTTGCATATCGCTGGTCGGGCCAGGCTTTGCCGAGAGGCTTTCCTATTCCAACCTGTCCAATGCCGGCATTGGCGACATGGCCACTTTCAGCGTTGAAGATTATATCGAAAAAGCCGCTGAATTGGCCGCTGATGCGCCGCGCCGGCGCGTGCTGCGCCATGGGCTGCGTGACATGATCCGCGCCATGCCGCTTGGCCAGCCCACGCGTTTTGGCAAGGCGTTTTACGACAAGGCGGCTGAGGTCTGCGCCCTGTGATTTTCAACCTGACCGCCATCCCCGGCATCATCAGCATCGAAGCCTCTCCCGCGCGCGATGAACGCGGCGCCTTTCTGCGGAGCTGGTGCCGGGAGAGTTTTGTCGCCGCCGGAATCGATTTCACGCCAATCCAGGCGAGCCTTTCGGAAAACACGCTGAAGCACACCCTGCGGGGGATGCATTTTCAGGTGGCGCCAGCGGAAGAACAGAAACTCATTCGCTGCGTCCGTGGCGCGGTGTATGATGTGCTGGTGGATTTGCGCGCCGATCAGCCAAGTTATTTGCGCCATATCGCCATCACGCTGGACGCCCGCGCGAATAATGCGGTGTTCGTGCCGCGCGGCATTGCGCATGGTTTCCTGAGCCTCACGGATGATGCGGTAGTGGAATATCTGATTGACACGCCCTATGCGCCCGCCCTCGCGCGCGGGGTGCGCTGGAATGATCCTGCCTTTGGCATTGCCTGGCCGGCGGAGCCCCGGGTGATTTCTGCGCGCGACAATGCCTGGCCCTTGATCCATGGCTGAACGCGTTCTGGTCACGGGTGCCACAGGTTTTATTGGGCGACATATGCCGGCGCTGCTGCAGGCGCGCGGGCTTGAAACACATATCACCGCGCGCGGCGTTTCGCCCCAGGCCAACGGCATCACCGCGCATCAGGTTGATCTGCTGCGCCAGGATGATGCGCCGCGCCTGATCAAGGATATCCGCCCCGACATCATCATTCACACCGCCTGGTATGTCGCGCATGGGCGCTTTTGGACCGCGCCGGAGAACACCGATTGGCTGGAAGCTTCCACCGCATTTGCGGCCTATGCCGCGGAGGCCGGCACGCGGCGCTTCGTGGGCCTTGGCACCTGCGCCGAATACGCGACCGAATCGGGCGATGACAGCTTCCCCTGGCCGGAAACGCGGGCCATTGCCCCCGCGACACCTTACGGCGAAGCCAAGGCCATACTCGCGCGGCGCTTGGCCGAAATGGCCGAAGCCCGCGCGCGTTTCGGCATTGCCTGGGCGCGGCTGTTTCATTTGTTTGGTGAGGGCGAAAACCCCGCCCGCCTGGTGCCTTCCATCATGATCGCGCTGCGGGAAGGCCGCGAAGCGCAATGTGCATCGGGCCGCCCGGTGCGCGATTTCATCAGCACGCAAAACGCTGCGGCGGCCATTGCGGCGCTCGCGATCAGTGATGTCACGGGCCCGGTGAATATCGCCTCAGGCGCACCAATCAGCATTGCCGCCATGGCGCGCCTTATCGGCCATATTTCTGGCCGACCCTATCTGGTGCGGCTCGGTGCTTTGCCGGATCGCCCCAATGAACCGCCCTATATGGTGGCGCATACCGGGCGCCTCCGGCGGGAAGTTGGTTTCACCGCGCCGGTGTCACTCGCGGCGGCGTTACAGAAACTTCGAACCAATCTTTAGATTCTTTGGTGCAACGCGCAGACCAGCGAGAACAACTGCCGCGCCGTGTCGAAATCCAGCGAAACCCGCCCCGCCAGCCGCGCGCGCAGCAATTCAGCGCCTTCATTATGCAGCCCACGCCGGCCCATATCTATAGCCTGCACGCGAGACTCTGGGCCGCTTTCCGCGACCGCCTGTTCATGTGCTTCCACCACCATGTGGTAGTCCTTGATCAGGCGGCGGAAAGGGCCAAGCGCCAGGGCCAGCACATGCAGGGTTGCCCCCGCTTCATTGCGAATATCAAAGACAAGCCGGCCTTCACGCACGGCAAGCCCCAGCACATAAGGCCCGCGCGGCAGGCCCTCAGGGTCGAAGCGGTTGTGGTGCAGCAAATCCGTAATCGCCTGGCGCCGATCCGCCTCAGCATAGGCAGACGGGGCCGGCGCTTCCTCGGGCAATTCAACGCGGATCAGGCGCTGTTCAGGCATCCGGCTTGCCACCCCGCAGCACCACGCCGCCCTCATCGCCCGTCATGCCAAGGCGCATCATC
>JADCFR010000469.1 GCA_020249415.1 Roseomonas sp.
CCTTCGCGTCGGCGGACTCAGTATTTCGAAATCATGGGCAACCGCGCCATCTATCATGAAGGCTGGATGGCCAGCACCACGCCGCCTGTCCCACCCTGGGATTCGACTTCGCCCAAGCCCACCGATGTTGTCGGCGGCTACACTTGGGAACTCTACAATTTGGCTGAAGATCCGACGCAGATCCGCAATCTCGCAGCGCGGGAGCCAGCGAAGCTGCGCATGATGCAGGATCTGTTTCTGGTGGAAGCCACGCGCTACCAGGTTCTCCCGCTTGATAATTCCACGCTGACCCGGCTGATCTCCGCACGGCCTGGTCCGGCCGCTGGTCGGCGGCAATTCGTCTATACCGGTCCGGTAAGCTCAATACAGGGCAGCGCGGCGCCGAGCCTGCTCAACCGATCCTACCGCGTCACCGCCGAAATCGAAGTACCGCAAGGTGGGGCGAATGGTGTGCTGGTCACGCAGGGTGGCCGTTTCTCAGGCTATGCTTTCTATCTGGTCCAGGGGCGTCCGGTGTTCAATTGGAACTTTCTCGGCACGCAGAACCACCGCTGGGAAGGCCCATCAGCCTTACCGCCTGGGCGCCATACGCTGGTCTTTGATTGGCAGATGCAACCGCAGGGTCTGCCCTTTGGCCGCGGTGGTACCGGGACACTGACCATCAATGGCAGACAAGTGGCGCAGCGGGCGTTGCCCAATACGCTACCCTTCACCGTCGCTTGGGACGAAACCTTCGATGTTGGCCTGGATACCGGCACGTCGGTAGATGACCGCGACTATACCTCACCCAATCCCTTTACCGGGCGTATTGTGCGGCTAACGATAGATCTTGGCGACAGCACCATCACCCCGGCGTCGCTACAGGCACTGCAGGAAGAAATGGCGCGGCGGCAGGTCAGGCGAGACTGATTAGACAAGGCTGGCATGCCGTGGTTCCGGCTTCAGCCAAGCGGTGCCGCGCATCAGGTGGGATGGCAGCAATGGCTGCCATCCTTGGGCTCGCCAGTCAGGCAGTGGCGCAAGAACCGCAAGCGGCAACCCGGGGCAGCGCGGAAGAACTGGCACGCGCGGCACAAAACCCAATTGCCGCAATGATCAGCGTGCCCTTCCAGAACAATATAAATTTTGGCTATGGGCCAAATGACCACATCCAGAATGTGCTCAACATCCAACCAGTCATCCCTATCAGCCTGGGCGATCAGTGGAACCTGGTCACGCGCACCATCTTGCCGGTTATCTCGCAGCCTGGAATGGCACCTGGGGAGGGCACGACCTTCGGTCTGGGCGCCACGCAATTCTCGGCCTTTTTATCCCCGGCACAGACGGGGCGGCTCATCTGGGGCGTCGGTCCAGTGGTGCAGGCACCAACAACGACAGATCAGGCGCTTGGCAGCAATGTCTGGGGCGCAGGGCCGAGTCTTGTCGCGCTCACTATGTCGGGGCCTTGGGTGATTGGTGGGCTGGCGAACAATGTCTGGTCAGCCGGTGGCGCTGGGCGCAATCGCTACAATACGCTCACCATGCAGCCCTTCGTGAATTACAATTTTGCCTCGTCTCCCGGGACTTATATGTCCTTTTCGCCAATCGTCACCGCAAATTGGGAGGCTAAGTCAGGTGAGCAGTGGACGGTACCGCTGGGGCTTGCGGTCGGTCAGATTTTCCGTATCGGGCAGCAGCCTGTGAATACACAGATAGGCGCGTATTATAACGCCATCCGCCCTGACATAGGACCCGAATGGCAGATTCGCTTCCAGATTCAGCTTCTGTTCCCGCGCTGACAGGCGCGCGGCGCCTGTCGGGCTGGGCGGCGCTACTTGCTGCCATCCTGCTGCCATTGGGCATTGTGGCGCTACTCACGCACTCGGCCGAACCACGTGCGCGTGAGGCAGCGCGTACAGGCTTTGTTGGCTCGGCGAGCTGCGGCAGCTGCCACGCGCGGGAATATGGCGATTGGCGCAGCAGTGATCACGCGCGCGCCATGGCTGCGGCCGTACCGGCAAATGTGCTTGGCGATTTCTCGGGCGTGACGGTCCATGATGGAAAGCACAGCGCCACCTTCCGAAGAGATGGTGATCATTATATCATCAGAACTGATGGACCGGGTGGAACAGTTGCGGATTTCACCATCACTGAAACATTTGGCGTAGACCCACTCCAGCAATATCTGGTTTTGTTTCCCGATGGGCGCCGTCAGGCGCTGCCCTGGGCATGGGATAGCCGTCCGCGCGAACAGGGGGGGCAGCGGTGGTACCATTTGATGGCGGATGATCCGCTGCCAGCCAGCGATCCTTTGCATTGGACTGGGCGCGAGCAGACGTGGAATTTCATGTGCGCATCCTGCCATTCGACAGGCTTGGTGCGCGGATATGATCAGGCGACGGATCGCTACGATACAAGCTGGACCGAAATCAGTGTGGGCTGCGAAAGCTGCCACGGGCCCGGCGCAGCGCATGTGACCTGGGCGCAGGCGGGTGCTGATAAAGGCAATCCGCATCGTGGGCTTTCAGTGTGGTTGCGCGATGCTTCCGGCGGCGCCTGGCGCTTCGCCAAGGATGATCCGCGTGGCATCGCGCGCTGGGATGGGCCGCCGCGGCAAGCCACTGCTGCTCAAGTGGAAAGCTGCGCGCCCTGTCATTCGCGATCACGCCCCTTGGTTGCGGACCCGCTGCCTGGGCAGCGCTTTCTGGACACTCATGCGCCACTGCTGCTGCAGCAGGGCGAGTATCACGCCGATGGCCAAATTCAGGGTGAGGTATTCGAATGGGGATCCTTCGTGCAAAGCCGCATGCAGCGCGCCGGCGTGGTTTGCGCCGATTGCCATGACCCGCATCGCGGTACGCTGCGCGCCGAAGGCAATGCGGTCTGCGCACAATGCCATCTGCCGGCACGCTTTGATGTGGCGGAACATCATCGGCATCCGCCCGGCAGTGCTGGCGCGCAATGCGTATCCTGTCACATGCCAGCCGTGACCTATATGGGCGTGCATCGGCGGCGCGATCACGCCTTCAGTATTCCACGCCCTGATGTGGCGTCGCAGATTGGTGCGCCAGATGTTTGCACATCATGCCACACAGATCGCCCGCAATCCTGGGCGGCGCACCAGATCGTGGAATGGTTCGGGCCACAGCGTCGCGATGATCCACACCCCTCTTTGGCAATCGCGGCGGGACGACAGGGTAATGCCGGTGCGGATAGGCTTCTTGCCGCCGTGGCAACCAACCGCGCCCATGCGCCGATCCTACGTGCGACGGCTGTTTCCCTGTTGCCAATGCCGCCTTCCCAGGCCTCGGCACAAGCGATTGGCGCGACCTTGCTAGACCCGGAACCGCTGGTCCGCGCAGCTGCCCTTCGCACCTTGGATGGGCTGCACCCGCGCAATCGCCTGCACGCGGCGCGCTTTCTGGCAGATGAGACGCGGCTGGTGCGCATTGAGGCAGCACGCGCCCTTGCGCCAGTGCCGCTTGAAGCCCTGCCGGAGGCTGCGCGCACGGCCTTTACCCAGGCTTGGGCGGAACTGCTCACAAGCGAGCGTGTCGCAGCCGAGCGGCCAGAGGCGCATGTGAACATCGCTGCCTTACTTGCCGCGCGTGGTGATATGGCAGGCGCTGAGGCGGCCTATCGCGATGCATTGGCGCGCGATCCGACGCATCTTGGTGCGCTGGTGAATTTCGCGGATTTCGAAGCACGGCGCGGGCAGCGCGACGCAGCGGAAGCGACATTACGGCGTGCCGTTGCCGCGCATCCGCGCGAAGCCGAGGCGCATTATGCGCTGGCGCTAACACTCGCCCAACAAGGGCGCGTGGGTGATGCGCTTGGCCCGCTCTCTCAGGCGAGCAGGTTACGGCCAGAGGAACCGCGCTATGCCTATGTTCAGGGCATAGCGCTCAATCAATTGCGGCGGACTGACGACGCGGTGGCGGTACTCCGCGCAAATCTGGAGCGCCATCCGCGCCATCGCGACAGCCTATTTGCGCTTGCGACCATTGAACGCGACCGCGCGAATATCACCGAGGCTGAGCGGCTCGCTGCCGCAGCGGTCGCGCTTAACCCAGCGGATCGGGAGGCGGCTGCGCTGTTGGCGCAATTGCGTGACCTTCGCCGGCGCTTACCAACGCGGCCCTAATACATAATAGTCGAAAAATTCGGATTAGAATGAATAGTTCAGCGCAAGGTACGCGCCCTGCATCGTCAGGTCTTTTGTCAGGCTATTGCCCTTTTGATCGAAGTGAAGGTAGCGATAACCGA
>JADCFR010000047.1 GCA_020249415.1 Roseomonas sp.
ATGGCGGGGCTGGATGGCGGGCGCTTGAATATCGCGGCCTGTTCTTTGGGGGGTGCGGAAGCCGCCTTGGATATCGCGCTGCGCTACACCCAGGAACGCTGCGCCTTTGGCAAGGCAATCAGCGATTTCCAGAATACGCAATTCAAGCTTGCCGATATGCGCATTGAATTGGAAGCGGCGCGCGCGCTGTTATGGCGCGCCTGCGCCAAGCTTGATGCCAAGGCACCCGATGCCGGCATGTATTGCGCCATGGCCAAGCGTTTCGTGACGGATACCGCATCGCGCGTCGCCGATGATGCGCTGCAATTGCTGGGTGGTTATGGCTATCTCGCGGAATATGGCATTGAGAAGATCGTGCGTGACCTTCGCGTGCATCGCATTCTGGAAGGCACGAATGAGATCATGCGGCTGATTGTGGCGCGGAAGATGTTGGCGGAGTAACGCGATCACGCGCGCTTACCACGCAGCCAAGCGAGCGTCCCGCCTAGCCCTGCAAGGTCGGCGCGCAGTTTTTCAAAGCGCAGCGTCACCCCATGGCCCAAAGCCTTGGACGCATGGTCCCAAACCCGCGCCCAGGCTTCGCGTCGCGCCGCCAAGTCACCCCGCATGAGTGCCATGTAATGCAAGCGGCTCCAGGCCATGTGCCGCGCCTTGAAGGCCGAAACTGCGCGCGATGGCGCGGAAGACCCGCCGCCCGCGTGATGCATCACCGCCTCCGGCACCAACACCAGGCTGCGCCCTTTCGCGCGCGCGGCGGCGCAGATCGCGTCATCCTCATAGAACAGGAAGAAGGCTTCATCGAAGCGCAGCCCCTCGGACGCGCGCAGCAATAGGCAAGCGCCGGAGAGGAATTCTGCGCAAAGCGGCCCTTCCGGCCAGGGCTCGGCATCACGTTTGCGTGCAAGCTTGCGGCGATGCTGTTGTTCCAAATCCCAGGACCTGACGCGCGCGCCGGTTTCATCGCAAAGCATGGGTGCCAGAATGGCCGCATCGGGAAAAGCATCGGCGGCGGCCACCAGCCGCGCAATCGCTGCCCCATCCAAGCGCGTATCGGGGTTGGCAAGCAGCACGAATTCCGTTGCTGCCGCATCCATCCCGATATTGCAGCCCGCACCAAAACCAAGATTGGCGCCATTGCGGATAACGCGCGCGCCGGCGGCTTCTGCCACTGCCGCGCTGTCATCGGCGCTGGCATTATCCACCACAATCACGCCAAGCCCTGGCGGCACTGAAGCCAGCAGCCCGCGCAAGGCGTCCGCGCTGTTATAGGCAACGCTGACGAGGCAAACCCGCGCCAAGGCTTTTGCGATATTCAGCCCTGCAAGCTCCGCAGCCCAGCACAGATGCGTTCCACCTGCGCATCGGTCAGCTCAGGATACATGGGCAGGCTCATCACCTCCCGCGCGGCATCGGCGGTCTCGGCACATGCCGCCGGCCCAAGCGGCACGCGGCCCTGATAGGCCGGCTGCAAATGCACCGGCACCGGGTAGTGGATGCCCGTGCCAATGCCCTGTTCCTTAAGCTTCGCCTGCACCGCGGCACGATCCGGCACGCGCAGCACATATTGATGAAAGACATGCTCGGCCCCCGCACGGCGCTGCGGCGGTGCGTAAGGCCCACCGGCCAGCGCGGCATCATAGGCGGCCGCAATCGCACGACGGCGTTCATTGCCGGCATCAAGCGCGGTCAATTTTACCCGAAGTATCGCCGCCTGCACCTCATCCAGCCGCGAATTCACGCCGACCATGTCGCTGATATAGCGTTCCTTCCAGCCATATTGCCGAATGGCCGCGATGCGATCCGCCAATTCCTCATCATCGGTGGCCAGCACACCGCCATCACCCAAAGCACCAAGGTTTTTGGTGGGATACAGGCTGAAGGCGGATGCGGTGCCAAGCGTGCCAAGCTTGGCGCCATGCAGCGTTGCGCCATGGCATTGCGCGCAATCCTCGATCAAGGCGATCCCCGCCGCGCGCGTCGCTTCCAGCATCGGTTCCAGATCACACGCCTGGCCATAGATATGCACCGGGATCACGGCGCGCAAAGGCGGCAGGCCGGGCGGCGGATGATCCAGCACGCTCAACAGCTCATCGGGATCCATGGTGTAGGTATCGGGGTCAATATCCAGCAGCAGTGGCGTCGCGCCGACCATTTCAATCGCGGAGACGGTGGCAACCGCGGTGTGGGAAACAGTGGCCACACTCATGCCCGGCCCAATGCCAAGCCCGCGCAGGATCAAGGCCAGCGCATCCGTGCCATTGGCGCAACCAATCGCGCGGCGGGTGCCAAGCCAGGCAGCGTATTCTTCCTCAAACGCCGCGCCTTCCTTGCCCAGGATATACCAGCCGCTGGCAAGGGCGCGCGCGACTGCGGCATCAATCTCGGCCTTCTGGGCGCGATAGCCGGCACCGGGATCGGCCTGCGGGATCATGGTGATGACGGGCGCATTCATGTCGCGTTCTTTCGTTTCAGGGTCACAAATAGTCAGCAAGACGCTGGCGATACCAATCAAGGGAAAGCTTCAGCCCTTTGTCGAGGTCAATCTCCGGCGCCCAGCCGCTTGCCTTGCGGAAGGCGCGATCATCCGCAGCGTAGGAGCCGATATCAATCGGCGCCCGATCCGCGGGAAATTCGCGCAATTCATAGCTTCCCTGCCCGCCATTGGCGGCGATCAGCTTGGCGGCCAGATCCAGCAATGAAATGGGCGGGCTGCCGCCGATATTGAAGACCTGGCCAGCAACATCGGGCTTGCCCGATTGTTCGGCGGCGATCAGAAAGGCGCTGGTGACATCATCCACATAGGTCAGGTCACGCAGCTGCGCGCCGCCCCAGACTTCGAAAGCCTCATTTTCCAATACGCGGCGGATCCAAATGCCCAAAAAGGTCTGGCGCGCATCCCTGATCCGCAGTCTTGGCCCGTAGCAATTGGTCAAGCGTAGCGACACCACCGGGCGATGCAGTACGCGGTTTTCCAAGAGCCAATATTGCTCACCCGCCCATTTGGACACGCCATTGGCATCGGGCGGGTTCACCGGATGAAGCTCATCCACAGGCAGGCTGCGCGGCCGGCCATAGAATTGCCGGGTCGAGGCATGCACCACGATGGCTTTTGGTGCGGCTTCACGCATCACACCAATCAGGCGCACCTGTGCGACCGCATTGATGGCGATATCGGCCACGGGGTCCTTCTGCCCGCCCATATGGCTGGTTTGCGCCGCCATATTGAACAGCACATCAATGCCTTCACAAAGCGAATGCAATTCCGTGTCGCGAATATCCCCGCGCACCAGCAAAACACCCGCCCCTTCCAGATTGCGTGCCGAAGCCCCGCCATCCGGCATCATGGCATCGAGCGCGGTGACGCGCGCCCCCATCGCGGCCAAGGCGTGGCAGAGATTGGACCCCAGGAAGCCCGCCCCCCCGGTCACCCGAACTCGTTTTCCCTGCCAATAGGCTGGCGTTACCATGCACACTTATCCTGAAATCATTGGTTGGATAGCATACCCCAATTGCGGCGGAATCGCGCCTGTCGCGTGGCGGATTTGCATCCGCTCATCCGCCACGCGCCAGCTTCTCTGTTTTGTCGCATTTTCCGAGCCGCCAAGTGTGCCACTTGGCTTGAAAATGCCTAATGGCCGGCGGATCGGGGGCGTTTTTCCTCGCCTTCCGTCATTTGCACGCGGCGGCTGCGCATGATCTCGGCAAAGCCAAATAGCAGCAGGATCTGCCCCGCCAGCACCTGCACCCCGGTCAGCAACCGGATGCCATCATCATGCGGCGTCAGATCGCCAAAGCCCACCGTCGCCTGCGTCACCAGGCTGAAATAGAGCGCATCGGGAAAGCTGAGCCTAATCGGGCCCCCTGGTCCATGAAAGAGCGGCAAGCGCGAAGCCCCATCGGCGATACGATAGAAACAGGCGAAGGCGATCACCAGAAGGCTGTAAAGGGTCAGGAAGGCCATCACCGGCACGGTGATGCGGCGCAGCCTTTGCGCCAATTCCTCGGTAATCAGCGTCAGATCGCTCAGCAGCAGCACGACGGGGCGGACGGAGGCCGCGACAATCACGGCAATGGCAAGCATGGCGGCGACCAGCGCCAGCCCCTGATCAAAAGGCGGCAGGCGATTGAGCGGCAGGGAAAGGCTGAAAGCCCCCACCACCCAAACCGGGATCAGCCAGCGCGCCATGCGCGGCAAATGGCCGTGATCGAAAGGGGCATCGGCCTGGGCGGCCCGGCGCAGGCTGTCCCGGCGCCACCAGACCGAGCCCAGAAAAGCCAGCACCGGCAGCATAAAGGCGATGGTATAGGGAAGGGCGGCAGCCTCGGGGAAGCCGGCGCGGCCAATCACCACGAAAAGGCAGGCATAAACCGCGAGCCCGGCACTGGCACCGAAGCCGAAATGCAAGCCCTGTGGAAACAGCAGCTGAAAGAAGCCAATGGCAAGGGCAGCCATGGCAATGAGCAGCAAAGGCAGAAGCGCCCCCTCATCCGCAAGCCCGCCCGCCACCAGAAGGCCAAAGCCAAGGGTCAGGGCGGTCGCGCGCAGCCAGGATCGCGGGCCGCGCGGGGCAGGGGGCGCTCTCACGGCGCCAATGCGACCCCGGTGATTTCCACCCTCCAGGCCGGGTCCACCAAAGCGGCCTCAATTGTCATGCGGGCGGGCTTATGGGCCGGGTCCAGCCAGCGATCCCAGGCGCGGTTCATGGCCGGCGCATCGCGGATATCGACCAGGATGATGGTGACCGAAAGCAAGGCACGCTTATCGGTGCCCGCTTCGTCCAGCAGCGCGTCAATCTGCGCCAGGATATCCTCGGTCTGGCCTTCGGTATCCAGGCTCGTGTCATCGGCGACCTGGCCGGCGAGCCAGATCAGCCCGCCACCGATCACGGCACCCGAGAGACGCCCTTCGGGAGCAAGACGGATAATGGGCATATGGGCGCTTTCCTTTCGATCAAGCCTTGGGCGGTGAAGCTATCGCCTTGGGGCGGCCTTCGAGTATAGTCTAGAAGGGATTTTCGGGCACGGAAATGACGGGCGGAGAAGCGCTGGGGGCGCATACCAAGAACAAAACAAATACAAGGAATGTGAGCACTTGAAAATACATCTTATGGTTGTAATTTTCTGTCTTAGACTCCAAATTTTCACAGAATTTCAAGCATGAGTCTATAGAATCAGTTACTTGGCGCTTTTGAAGTTAAAAATTAAGAAACGCGTCTTAAGTGGCAATTTGACTCGAAGTTTTGGCGTTTTTACCACCAAATTTCGCTTGCCTTGGTCGAGCCGATTCATATTTACTTAACTATAGGTTGTATTTAGGAGAGGTAATTCGTGTTATGAGCGAGACCCTGCGCAATGATCACAAAACCATCCGTCTCGACAATATCGTCCGTGCCCGGCTGAAAACCTGGCCGCAGCGCCCGCCGGGCGCAACCGCAAGTGAAGGCGCCTCCTGGCTCCGCGCCCGCCCGAGTGATGGAGAGCCCATTGCCCAACCCTACCTGAAAGTACCCGGCTCTGACCGGATGCGCACCATCCCGGATGGGCTCTGGCTGCATTTTGGTGGCCTGCCAGAGGACCCCTATGCGGATATCCTCTGCATCGAAGCCTGCTCCACCTTTCAGAATTTGCTCGATAAGCGGTCCCGCTTCGCGCCCTCCACCACCTCCTTGCTGGCTTTCTGCCCCTTGCCTTGGCTGCTGGCACCCATTCAGCCGGGGGATGACACGCCACGCTGGCGCCTGATCCCGGCCTGTATCGCCGAACCCCTGGCAGGCTTGACCCTGCCGGTGCGCGATATTCGCGTGCTTTATGGCTTGCAGCGGGAGCATTACACGGGTTTTGCGCGCAACCAGGTGCCCCAGCCGCATGAGTATTTCTGCCCCATGGAGGCGTTGACCGCGCATGAGGGGCATCAAAACCCCTCCATGCGGTCGCTGATTGCGCGGGCTTCCATGTCCTCGGCCTTCATGGACCCGCCTTAGGGCGGTGAGATCGCACCGGCGATGGTAAGCTGGGTGAGGGCGGCCTCCACGACCTGCGTCGGGGAAGCCTGTACCGAAACCGTCACCGCATCGGCTTCCGCGGCCGGGTCTTCCAGGGTGGCGAATTGGCTTGCCATCAGGGAAGGCGGCATGAAATGGCCCTGCCGCGCCGCCTGACGCCCG
The DNA here is from genome assembly GCA_020249415.1 of Roseomonas sp. GTDB lineage: Bacteria > Pseudomonadota > Alphaproteobacteria > Acetobacterales > Acetobacteraceae > Neoroseomonas. Next base: position 6,165 of record JADCFR010000047.1, read on the forward strand.
GCGATCAGCGCGGGCGCACCGGCCAGATGCAGGAACACCAGATCGCCATGCCCGGCGCGCAGCCGGTCCCGATAGGCGCGCCTCAAGGCCGAACAGGCCACCACCACGGGCTGTCCTGCTGCCCGTGCCGCTTCGATATGTGCGGCAATCGCATCCAGCCAGGGCCAGCGATCCTCATCCGTCAGCGGCTGGCCCGAGGCCATTTTCGCGACATTCGCCGCCGGGTGAAAGCCATCCGCATCGGCAAAGGGCCAGCCCAGCGCCTCGGCCAGCAGGGCGCCAATGGTGGATTTGCCCGACCCCGATACCCCCATCACAATGATCGCGGCGGCGGGCATGGTTATTTGGGCTCAAGATGCCCGCCAAAGCCATGGCGCATGGCCGAAAGCGCGCGATCGCCGAAATTCACCTGATCGCGCGACCGGAAGCGGGCGTAAAGTGCTGCTGTCAGCACCGGCGCGGCGACGGCGGTTTCCACCGCCTGCTGCACCGTCCAGCGCCCTTCGCCGGAATCCCCCACCTTGCCGGAATATTTCGCAAGATCAGGATCTTCGGCCAAGGCACTCGCGGTCAGGTCCAAGAGCCAGGAGGTGATGACCGAACCGCGCCGCCAGGCTTCTGTCACATCGGCGATATCCACGCTAAGGCGCTGATCTTCCGGCAATTCCGGGCTATCGGCGTGGCGCAGCAGATCAAGCCCTTCGGCCAGCGCCTGCATCATGCCGTATTCAATGCCGTTATGGACCATTTTTACTAGGTGCCCCGCGCCGTGATCGCCGCAATGAATCCAGCCTTCTTCGATATTTGCGGGTCGTCCTTCGCGCCTTGGTGTGGCTGGAATATCGCCCCGTCCAGGCGCCAGCGCCGTGAAGATGGGCGCGAGCCGCGCCACGGGGGCGGGCTTGCCGCCAATCATCAGGCAATAGCCTCGCTTCAGCCCCCAAACCCCGCCCGAAGTGCCGATATCGAGGTACTCGATCCCCCGGGCAGCCAGCACCTTGGCGCGGCGGATATCATCCTTCCAATGGGTATTGCCGCCATCAATCGCGGTATCGCCGGGCGAGAGCAGCCCGCCCAGTTGTTCAAGGGCGTCTTCTGTCGGCGCGCCATGGGGCAGCATGACCCAAACCGCGCGCGGCGGGGTTAGGGCTGCGACCAGCCCGGCGAGGTCGGCCACACCCACCGCGCCCTCGGCCGCCAAGGCAGCCACGGCGGCGGCATCCTTGTCCCACACCACGGCGCGATGCCCTGCCTGCATCAGCCGCCGCGCGATATTGCCGCCCATGCGGCCAAGACCCACAATGCCGATTTCCATGACGCCTGTTCCCTTTTCAGACCAAGGCCGCGCGCACGCGACCGATAAAACCATCCATCGCCTTGGGATCGGTCCAGCGCAGCACGGCGACAATGCCGCTGCTTGGGTCCACCCAGGTCAGATTGCCCCCGGCGCCGGAGGCGAAGAAGGCATCCCGCGCGGCAGAGGGAAAACGCTCCCCGGAGGTATTCAGCCACCATAGGAAGCCGTAGGAAGGATTGAGCGTGCAGGCTTCGGTGGACCAGTCAAACCATTGCGCCGGCAGGATTTCACGCCCCGCCCAGCGCCCGCGATTGAGCGCGAGCAGCCCGATCCGCGCCTGATCCTCGGCGTGGATGGCAACCCCGCCGCCCCAATGCGTGCCGCCGGGGACGGATTGCACGCGCTTGCCGTTCTCTAACGTGATCCAGGAAGTGCGATAGCCATCCCAGCGCCAATCCCGGCTGCCGCCGATTGGGTTCAGGATGCGTTCGGCGAAAACCTTCGGCAAGGGCCGGCCAAAGCGACGCAGCAGGGCGAGTGACAGCCGGTTCACCCGGACGTCGTTGTATTCCCAATGCGTGCCCGGCGCCTGCAATTGCCGCATGCCCTTCTTGCCCTGGCCTTCGGCGCCCAGGTCGCGGCCACGGTCAATGGTGTCGGATTTGCCAAACAGCGTGCCTTCCCATTCGGACATGTTTTGCAGCAAATGCCGCCAGGTGATCGGGGCGTTTTGGGGCGAATCAAAACCACCATCCTTGACGGTTTCACCCACGCGCTGATCAAGGTCAGGGATCAGCCCATCGGCCCAGGCAATGCCGGCCAGCATGGAAAGATAGGATTTGGCGACGCTGAAGGTTTGGCTGACCTCCCGCGTATCGCCCCAGCGTGTGACCAGCGCACCATGGCGTGTGATCAGGCCGCCCGGTGCGCCG
>JADCFR010000470.1 GCA_020249415.1 Roseomonas sp.
CATCTTTGCCGTGGTGCCGCCCATGTCATAGGAAATCACCTGATCAAGCCCGGCGCGTTGCGCAAGCCAGGATGCCGCCATGGCCCCCGCCGCCGGCCCGCTTTCAATCAGCCGGATCGGGTAATCCTTTGCCTCCTGCACGGAAGCAATACCGCCGCCCGAGAGCATGACATAAAGCGCCCCCGTCACGCCCATCGCCGCGAGGGAGGCTTCAAGCTTCGCCAGATAGCGCTGCATGCGCGGCTGCACATAGGCATTGGCGCAGGCGGTGCTGATGCGCTCAAACTCACGGATTTCCGGCGCCACGGCGGAAGACAGCGTCATGGGCAGATCGGGGTAAAGGCTGCGTATCACCTCTGCCGCGCGGCGTTCATGGCGCGGGTCGCGCCAGGCATGCAAAAAGCCAATCGCCAGCGCTTCGACCTTCTCGACCTCCACCAATTGGCGTGCGGCGGCGATCAGCGCAGCCTCATCCAGTGGCAGCAATATATTGCCCTGCACATCCAGGCGTTCCGGCACTTCCAGGCGCAAATGGCGCGGCACCAAGCTGGGCGGCGCTTCCAGGAAAAGATCGTACAAATCATAGCGGATTTCGCGCCCAATCTCGATGGAATCGCGAAACCCATCGGTGGTCAGCAAGCCCACCTTGCAGCCGGTGCGTTCAATGATGGTATTCGTCACCAGCGTTGTGCCATGCACAATACTGTGCAGATCGGCGGGCCTTAGGCCGGTTTCTTACAACAGGCGCGCAATGCCGGCGACAATCGCTTCCGATGGATCATCCGGCGTGGTTAGCCGCTTGCCGGTCGCAACCAGGTTGCGTGCGGGATCATGCAACACGAAATCAGTGAAAGTGCCACCGACATCAACGCCGATGCGGGCGGTCGCGTTCATGGCTTGGCTCCGTAATCACGCGCCGCCCCTTCGGCGGAGACATAGCCATCGCGAATATCCGCGGCCAAGGCTTCTGGATCACGCGTTGCGGGGTCTCCATAACCCCCGCCACCAGGATAGAGCAGCGTCACGCGCGTCCCCGGTGCGACCGTGGTGCGGGATTTCGGATGCGGGCGCGTGCCATCATCAAAGGCAATCACCGCCGCGCCACCTGCCGCACCGCCCAGCACGCCCTGCGCCGGATGGTCGCGCCGGTCGGAGAGCAAGGATAGCCGCACCTCATCCGGGGCGCGCACCTCAATCTCAACTTCCTGGCCGAGGCCACCGCGGAAGCGCCCGGCGCCGCCGGAATCCGCGCGCAGTCTTTTCTTCCACACCACCAGGGGTGCCACGCTTTCATAAGCCTCAATCGAACCGGCGCCGACATTGGTCGGGAAGGCCGTGGTTGGCAGCCCATCACGATGCGGTGAGGCACCCATGCCGCCAGAAGCAAACAGCACCTGCGAAAACCGATCCCCCGCGCCATCCAACCCGCTGAACAGCGCGCGCATGGTGGGGGCGCCGCCGCATTCCGCAATGATCTTATCCGGCATGACCGGCGCCAGCGCCTTATAGATTGCGCCCGCCAGCAAATGCCCGGTCAATTGTCGCGCGCTGCACGCCGCCGGGAAGCGCGGGTTCAGGATGCTCCCTTCCGGCGCGCTCACGGTAATCGCGCCATAGGAACCCTCATTGCGCGGGGTGAAAGGGTCCAGCGCGCATTTCACCGGATAAACCGCATAGGCATGGGTGTAATTCATCACGCAATTGATGCCGCGATCCACCTGTTTGGATGTGCCAGCGAAATCAATATGCATGGTCTCACCCTTGATGGTGACAGCGCAGGCAATGCGCGTAATCGCCTCATCAAAGCCATCCGCTTCCAGGGTGGAATGCCAGGTGCCATCGGGCAGCGCCGCAATGGCGCGGCGCATGGCAGCATCCGCGCGCTGATGCAGCGCCGCGCCCAGCCCTTGCAGATCAGGCAGGCCCGTATCGCCCAGAAATTCGTCAACGCCGCGCGCGCAGACCTCATTCGCGATCACCTGCGCTTCCAGATCGCCCATCACCTGCCGCGGCAGCCGCACATTCGCGAGCAGCACCTCCGCCAAATCCTCATTGCGTTTGCCGGCACGAAACAGGCGGGAAGGGGGGATGCGGATGCCTTCCTCGAACAGCTCCCGACAATCGGCGGACCAGAGCGCGCCGCCGACATCGGGCGAATGGGAAATGGACCCGGCAAATCCCACCAGGCGCCCTTTGTGGAAAATCGGACTGACGGCGGTGAAATCCGGCAAATGCCCGGTCGCGAGCCAGGGATCGTTGGTAATGACGCAATCGCCCGGCGCCCAGGTCTCCGCCGGGAAGCGTTCCAGAAAAATCTTGGTCGTTTTCGGCAAAATGCAGGAGAAGGAGGCAATGCCCCCGGTATTTTCGCTGATCGAATCGCCATTGCGGTCCATCAGCACCGTCGCGAAATCATTTGATTCGCGCACAATGGTGGAAAAGGCGGTGCGCAATAGTCCGGTTGCGGCCTCATCAGCGATGGAAATCAGCCGCGACCAATAGATTTCCAGGCTGATCGGGTCGAATGCTTCCTGCCGATGATGCGCTGCCATGATATTCCATTCCCAACCGCACCATGCCTTGCGCATGGCGCGCGCATCGGAAGCCCGGATGGCAGGCGCGTCAAGTCACACGGGCTTGGCGTCCTCGGCGGGTGAGATGGTGATCAGCCCAAGCTTCATCATCCAGACCATGCCGGCCGCGGCGCGGGAGCGTTGGTCCATGGGCAACAGGCCGCCCAATTCCGCCGCCGTCATGCTGCCCTGCGCCAAGCGATCGAGCATCAACCGGAAGGCCGGCAAGGATGGCAGCAGCGACCCGCGTGCAATGGTGCCGGGAATGGCGGCAAGCGCCTGCAGACGTTCAAGTGATGCGCCAGGCACCAGGCTGACGCGCTGCTTCGGATCAAGCCGATGGGTTGGGTATTCAGCAAACAGCATGAAAGGATCAGGGCGCGCGGGTACGGGCTGACGGCCCTTGACCAAGGGTGCGAATTCGGTGGCCTTGGCGCGCAGGCGCGCCTGTTCCTGCCATAGCGCCAGATATTGCGGAATGACTGCGGCCCAATCATACATCCGCCGCGCCCGTGCTTTTCCGGCCTCGCCCATTTGCCGGCGCAGATTGGCGTCCTCTGCCAGGCGCCAATAGGCATCCGCTGCCGCGCCAATATCCATGGCGGTAGATTGGGCGACATTGCGCAAGAAGCTTGCGTGGTTATCGGTGCCCATTTGGTATCTGAAGGAAATCTCACCGCCATTTCCGCCCATGATGGTTGGGATGCGAAAGCCGGTGACGCCATGTTCAACGGTATCGCGAAAGCCATCCCAATCGGTCACCACCACAGGCAGGCCCGCCGCCATGGCCTCGACCGGGGCAAGGCCGAAGGTTTCCTGGATATTATCCGCCGGCAGGGTGAAGACATCCGCTGCGGCCCAGGCCTTGGCATAGACCTCGGCATCATGGCCATCAACGTAATGCACCGTAACATCCGGGCAGGCCTGCTTGGCGCCTTCGGTGAAGACGATGCGCGATGCATCATCGTCAAACTTACCGGGCAGGATCAGGTGCAACTTTCGCCCGCGCCTTTCGGCAGCCCGTTGCAGGGCCAGGTACATGGGCAGCGGCGAGAGCTTTGTGCGCATGGAAAGCCGCCCCACCAGAATGAAGGCGATGTCCTCATGGCCTATGCCCAATGCCTGACGATAGCCCGCGCCAAGCGCCGGATTGCGTGTGAAGGAAGCGCAGTCAATGCCAAGCGGGATCACCGGCAGCATGGGCATCGGGATGCGCGTCGCGCCAAGGGCATGCTGCAGGTAGTGGCCATGTTCAAGCAATTGACGGCGCACCCTGTTTTGCCCCGCGCGCGAGGTAGAGATGATGGCATCCCAAGGCTGCACCGGCGCGGTCAGGCCTTCCGCCAGCCCATCCAAGATGCGTTCGGTGGAGGTGGTATGCGTGATCCCACAAATGCTGAAACTGCGCTGATTGCCCAAACGCCGCCGCCAGAAGGCCGCACCTGCAAGGCGTGGTCCGGGCTGGAACAGGATACCGGCATCCAGCAGCGGTTGTGGGGCTTCATAACTGGCTGCCCGCGCTTCCAACCCGGGCGCGCGGGCTGCGATATCGGCCTTGAATTGCGGAAACTCCCGATCATGGGTCATGAGTCCGACGATCGCTTCAAGCCCCCCGTGGCGCAGCAAACCATTGAGGAAGCTATCCCCCGCCACGCGGCGACCGAGCCTTGCTTGCGCTTCTGAAACGAAAGCGTCGGACGAATAGAGAATTGCGGCGGATCGGATCATGAAGTTGCGGCCCTGCCTGTTTCACTCGGCCAATACCGCGCGGCTATTCCGGCCATGCTGTTGCACGAAAAAGCGCAACGCAGGGGCGGTGCAGCCAGACCTTCCCCCAAAGCCTTCAGCGGCAGCCTCATTCAGCTTTGGCTTCTTCTGCGGGGGTTATGGTGATCAGCCCAAGCTTCATCATCCAGACCATGCCAGCGCCGGCACGCGGGCGTTGATCCGGTGGCAAGGTGCCACCCAATTCCGCCGCCGTCATGCTGCCCTGCGCCAGGCGATCCAGCATGATGGCGAAGCCGCTCAGGGCTGGCAGAAGCGACCCGCGCGCGACAGTGCCTGGGATGGCGGCAAGCTCCCGCAGGCGATCCAGCGAAGCGCCTGGCACCAGGCTGACCCGCTGCGCAGCGTCCAGCCGCCGCGTTGGATATTCGGCAAACAGCACGAAAGGATCGGGGCGGGGGGGCACAGGCTGACGGCCCTTGATCAGGGGCGCGAATTCGCGGGCTTTGGCGCGAATGCGCGCCTGTTCCTGCCACAGCGCCAGATATTGCGGAATGACCGCAGCCCAATCATAAACCCGCCTTGCCCGCGCATGCGCGGCCTCACCCATTTGCCGACGCAAGGCCGCGTCTTCCGCAAGCCGATAATAGGCATCCGCTGCTGCGCCGATATCCATGGCAATGGCCTGGGAGGTGTTGCGGAGATAGGCGTTGTAGTCATCCGCGCCCATATGATAGCGCGACGAAATGGCATTGCCATTCCCGCCCATGATGGTTGGAATACGAAACCCCGAGACGCCATCTTCCACCGTATCGCGAAAGCCATCCCAATCGGTCACCACCACGGGCAGGCCCGCCGCCATGGCTTCCACCGGCGCAAGGCCGAAGGTTTCCTGCACATTATCCACCGGCAGGGTGAAGATATCCGCCGCCGCCCAGGCTTTTGCGCGGATTTCAGCATTCTGCCCATCCACGAAATGCACCGTCACATCAGGGCAGGCCTTTTGCGCGCCCTCAGTAAAGGCGGCGCGCGACCCATCCCCTTCAATCCAGCCGGCCAGCAGCAAATGCAGCTTGCGTCCGCGCCTTTCGGCGGCGCGTTGCAGCGCCAGATACATCGGCAGGGGCGAGAATTTGGTCGCATTGGACAGGCGCGCGACCAGGATGATGGCAATATCCTCAAGCCCGATGCCCAATTCGGCACGATAGGCGACGCCAAGCGCCGGGTCGCGCGTGAAGGCATCACAATCCACACCAAGCGGGATCATGGGCAGCATGGGCACCCCAACCCGTGTCGCCCCCAGCGCGCTTTGTAGATAATGCGCGTTTTCCTGGATCTGCCGCCGCACCATGCTCTGTACCGCGCGGGATGTGCAAATGATCGCATCCCAGGGTTGCACCGGCGCGGTAAGGCCATTTGAAAGCGCATCCATCACCCGGTCGGTGGAGGTGGTATGCGTGACACCGCAAAGGCTGAAAGCGCGCTGATTGCCCAGGCGCCGACGCCAAAAACTGTAGGAACCAAGCCCCGGCCCAGGCAGGAACAGGGTGCCCGCTTCGCTGACAGGTTGCGGCGTTTCGTAATTGGCCATGCGCACCTGCAGGCCGGGCGCACGGGCCTGGATTTCCGCGGGAAAGCCCTTGGCCTCGTTATCATTCAACATCAGCCCGACCAGGCTTTCCAGCCTGCCATGGCGCAGCAAGCCATTGAGGAAGCTATCGCCCGCGACGCGCCGGCCCAGCATGGCGCGGCCCTGGGAGACATAGCCGTCGGCGGCATAAAGGATGGCAACGGAACGGGTCATGGAAAATCCTACCTTAATTCTTGCATCGTCACTAATTCCTTCCCGGCTACCGATCAATGCCGCCCCGATTGTGGGGGCGCGCCGGTCGGGGTAAGCGCGCATCATGCAGCTTGTTGAGGAAAGCGACTCGAAACCCGCAAGGGCGGCGCCTGGGCCACAGCCCGCCTATCAGGCGCGGCTTGCCAGAGGTGAATTGGCGCCCGACCCGGCCCAGGCCGCGGCGATGGAGCGTTTACAGGCGCTTTGGCAGGCGCTGCGTGGCTATGACCCGGCGCCCTTGGATACCGCGCCCAAACCCGCCAGGCTGCTTGGCCGGCTTCTTGGCCGCGCCTCAGCCGCGCCGCGCGCCGAAGCCCCGCAAGGGCTTTATCTGGTGGGGGAGGTCGGGCGCGGCAAATCCATGCTCATGGACCTGTTTTTTGAGACCGCTGCGGTGCCGCGCAAGCAAAGGCTGCATTTCCACGCCTTCATGCAGCAGGCGCATCGACGCATTCATGGCTGGAAGCAGGTCCATGGCGATAGCGCGGACCCCATCCCGCCCTTGGCCGATTCCATCGCCGCCGACGCCGCCTTGCTCTGTTTCGATGAGTTCCAGGTCCATGACATTGCCGATGCCATGATCCTGGGCCGGCTGTTTGAAGCGCTTTTTGCCCGCGGCACGGTGATTGTCGCCACGTCCAACACGGCCCCCGATGATCTGTTCAAGGGCCAGCCGGGCCGCGATGCCTTCCTGCCCTTCATCGCGCTCATCAAGCGCCATGTGGAGGTCTGGCCCCTGCTGGCCGCCCGGGATTACAGGCGCGAGAGAATCCGAAGCCTGCCCACCTGGCATGTTCCCGCCGATGGCCGGGCCGAGGCCGCGCTGGATGCGGCCTTTGCCGAGCTTACCGGCCAGGCGCGGGGGGCGCCGATGGACCTGCCCCTGCTTGGGCGGGTGATTGGGGTGCCGGAAGCCGCGCGTGGCGTGGCGCGCTTCGACTTCAACCAGCTTTGCGGCAAGCCATTAGGCCCGGCGGATTATCTGGCGATTGCCGAGGCCTTCCATACCCTTGTGCTGGACGATATCCCGCGCCTCGGGCCCGAGAATTTCGACAAGGCGCGCCGCTTCATCACCTGCATCGACACGCTTTATGAGCATCGCTGCAAGCTGGTTGCGAGTGCCGCTTCCAGCCCCGATCAGCTTTATGAACGCGGCACCAATGCGGCGATGTTTGAACGCACGGCTTCCCGCCTGACTGAAATGCAAAGCCAGGAATACCTGGCCCTGCCGCATTTGGGGGGGCAGAGCCCGACCTGACCCTTGCCCGCCTTGCCGGGCGGGGGCTTCGGGGCTAGGAAACGGGCGTTTTCCAGGCAAGGTTAAGGAAGCGACATGGCCCGCAAGAAAATTGCTTTGGTCGGCGCCGGTAATATCGGCGGCACTTTGGCTCACCTCATTGGTCTCAAGGAACTTGGCGACGTCGTGATGTTCGATGTCTTCCCCGGCGTCGCCGCGGGCAAGGCGCTCGATATCATGCAATCCGGCCCGGTGGATGGGTTTGATTCGCACATGATCGGCACGGGCGATTATGCCGCGATTGCCGGGGCTGATGTGGTGATCGTCACCGCCGGCTTCCCGCGCATGCCGGGCATGAGCCGCGATGATCTGGTGGCGAAGAATGCCGGCGTGATCGCGCAGGTGGCGGAAGGCATCAAGGCGCATTGCCCGAATGCCTTTGTGATCGTCATCACCAACCCGTTGGATGCGATGGTGTGGGTGATGCGCGAAAAATCCGGCCTGCCGCATAACAAGGTTGTCGGCATGGCGGGGGTGCTGGATTCGGCGCGCTTCCGGCTTTTCCTGGCGCAGGAATTCAATGTCTCGGTGGAAGATGTCACCGCCTTCGTGCTGGGTGGCCATGGCGATACCATGGTGCCGCTCACGCGTTATTCCACCGTCGCCGGCATTCCCGTGCCCGATCTGGTGAAGATGGGCTGGACCACGCAGGAAAAGGTGGATGCCATCGTGGCGCGCACCGCCAATGGCGGCGGCGAGATTGTGAAGCTTTTGGAACGCGGCAGCGCCTTCTACGCCCCGGCGGCTTCCGCCATCGCCATGGCGGAAAGCTATCTGAAAGACAAGAAGCGCGTGCTGCCCTGCGCTGCCTGGCTCACGGGCCAATATGGCATCAAGGATCTTTATGTCGGCGTGCCGGTGGTGATTGGCGCGGGCGGCATTGAGCGCATTGTGGAGATTGAACTGAACCCGGCTGAAAAGGCCGCCTTCGAGAAAAGCTGCGCCGCGGTGCAGGAATTGATCGAAGCGTCGCGCAAGCTGGTGGGCTGATTGCCCAGGGCCAGGCCATGCCTGGCCCTTTTCGCATCCGGACCGGAGGCATTTTGCATGAATATCCATGAATATCAGGCGAAGGAGCTGCTGCGCCGCTATGGCGTTGCAGTACTTGAAGGCCATGTCGCCTGGAATGCCGAGGAAGCCGCCGCCGCAGCGGCCAAGCTTCCTGGCCCGGTCTATGTGGTGAAATCACAAATCCATGCGGGTGGTCGCGGCGCGGGCCGCTTCAAGGAAGACCCGAATGGCAAGGGCGGTGTGCGGGTTGTGAAGTCAGCCGCCGATGTGAAGGCCGCTGCCGATGCCATGATCGGCAAGATTCTGGTGACGAAGCAAACCGGCCCCGCTGGTAAGCTGGTATCCCGCGTTTATGTCGAAGATGGCTGCGATATCGCCCGCGAATTATATCTCGGACTGCTGGTGGACCGCGCCACCTCGCGCCTGACCATCATGGCCTCCACCGAAGGCGGGATGGAGATTGAGGAAGTTGCCGAAAAGCACCCCGAGAAAATCCTGAAGGTCGCGATTGACCCGGCTTCGGGCGTCTCGGGCTTTCATGCGCGCAAGCTCGCCTTCGGGCTGGGGCTTTCGGGCAAGCAGGTTGCGTCCTTCACCAAGTTCGTCCTGGCGCTTTACGGTGCCTTTGTGGAGCTTGATTGCGCGATTGTGGAGATCAATCCGCTGGTCGTGACCGGGGCGGGGGAGATCGTGGCCCTCGATGCCAAGGTGTCCTTCGATGACAATGCGCTGTTCCGCCACAAGGATCTGGAGGCGCTGCGTGATGACAGCGAAATGGACCCGAAGGAATTGGACGCGGTCAAGAATGATCTGAATTACGTCGCCTTGGATGGTGAGATCGGCTGCATGGTCAATGGCGCGGGCCTCGCCATGGCGACGATGGACATCATCAAGCTTTATGGTTCAAGCCCGGCGAACTTCCTGGATGTCGGCGGCACCGCCACTGCAGCGCGTGTCACTGAGGCGTTTCGCATCATCACCTCGGATGCCAATGTGAAGGCCATTCTGGTGAATATCTTCGGCGGCATCGCGAAATGCGACATGATCGCGACCGGCATTGTGGCAGCCACCAAGACGCTGTCGCTAAAAGTGCCTTTGGTGGTGCGGCTTGAAGGCACCAATGTTGATTTGGGCAAGAAGATCCTCGCCGATAGCGGGCTTGCCATTATTGCTGCCGATAATCTGGCCGATGCGGCCAAGAAAGTCGTCGCTGCCGTGAAGGGGGCCTGAACCATGGCTGTTCTTGTCAACGCCAATACCCGCGTGATGACCCAGGGCTTCACCGGTTCGCAGGGCACTTTCCATGCCGAACAGGGCATTGCCTATGGTTCGACCTATGTTGGCGGTGTCACGCCCGGCAAGGGCGGGACCACTCATATCGGGCTACCGGTGTTTGATACGGTGGCGGAATGCGTGGCGGCAACCGGGGCCAATGCTTCCGTGATCTATGTGCCGCCACCCTTCGCCGCTGATGCCATTCTGGAAGCGATTGATGCGGAAGTGCCGCTGATTATCTGCATCACTGAAGGCATTCCGGTCTTGGATATGGTGAAGGTGAAGCGCGCGCTGGATGGGTCAAAATCCCGCCTGGTGGGGCCGAATTGCCCGGGCGTGATCACGCCGGGCGCCTGCAAGATCGGCATCATGCCGGGGCATATCCATAAGCCTGGGTCGGTCGGCATTGTCTCCCGTTCCGGGACGCTGACCTATGAGGCTGTGGCGCAAACCACCGCTGCCGGGCTTGGCCAATCAAGCTGCGTCGGCATTGGCGGTGACCCGGTGAAGGGCATGGATTTTATCGAAGTGCTGGAGATGTTCCTGGCTGACCCCGATACCAAATCCATCGTCATGATCGGCGAGATTGGCGGGCAATCCGAAATTCTGGCGGCTGAGTACCTGAAGCGGGAGAATTTCGCCCCCGGCAAGCCGAACAAGCCGGTGGTGGGCTTCATCGCTGGCGCCACGGCGCCCCCCGGCCGGCGCATGGGCCATGCCGGGGCGGTGATTTCCGGCGGCGCCGATACCGCGGAAGCAAAAATGGCCGCGATGAAAGCAGCGGGGATTCACGTTGCGGATAGTCCTTCTGCGCTAGGCTCCACCATGGTCAAGGCGCTTGGCGGCTGATTTCGCCCTTTAGTTGATACTGGGGGGCTGCCGCATGGGACGTTATGGCCTTATGCTCGCAGCCCTCGGCCCCGGTGCCGGGGCGTTGCACGGCACCACAAGAATACATCCGCCCAACCCCAGCATGGGTAGCCGAGGCGGGAGGGAGAAGGTTGATGGCCGGAGTGGATATTCTCGCAACCGCGATGACGGGGGCGAATGCTGCCTATCTTGCTGATCTTTACGCGAGATGGACAGAAAATCCCGGAAGCGTGGACCCCACCTTTGCGGAGCTTTTCGCTTCCCTGAATGATGAGGCTCGGGCAGTGCTGACGGATGCCTCGGGCGCATCCTGGGCGCCGCGCATCCGTGGCGCCTTCGGGCCGGAACCCGAAAAGCCGGCGCCCGCCAAGGGCGCCAAGCCGGGTGCCATGGACCCGGAAGCCACCCGCCGCGCGGTGCTGGATTCGATCCGCGCGCTGATGCTGATCCGCAGCTATCGCGTGCGCGGGCATCTTGAAGCGCGGCTTGATCCGCTCGGCCTGCAAGTGCCGAAATCCCATCCGGAGCTTGACCCCAAGACCTATGGTTTCAATGAGGAGGATTGGGATCGCCAGATTTTCCTCGATTTCGTGCTGGGCAAGGAAACCGCGAGCTTGCGTGAAATCCTCGCCATTTGCCGTGCTTCCTATTGCGGTTCGATCGGCGTTGAATTCATGCATATCCAGGACCCGGATCAGAAATCCTGGATCCAGCGCCGCATTGAAGGCGCGCCCTGGATTGGCGCCTTCGACAATACGCAGAAGAACCAAATTCTGCAGCAATTGACGGAAGCGGAAGGCTTTGAAGCCTTCTGTGCGCGGAAATTTGTCGGCACCAAGCGCTTCGGCTTGGAAGGGGGCGAGACCACCATCCCGGCGGTGCAGGCAGCGATTGAAACCGCCGCCAAGCAGGGGGCCAAGGAAATCGTGATCGGCATGGCGCATCGCGGGCGGCTCAATATGCTGGTCAATGTTGTCAAAAAATCCTTCACCCAGGTGTTTTCGGAATTCAAAGGCAATTCGGCCAATCCGGACGACATCGAAAGCTCGGGCGATGTGAAGTACCATTTGGGTACCAGCACCGATATCGATATCGCCGGGAACAAGGTCCATCTGTCGCTGCAACCCAATCCTTCGCATCTGGAAGCGGTTGACCCGGTGGTGGCAGGCAAGGTGCGCGCGCGGCAGGATATGGGCGGCGATATCAAGGGCCGGCGTTCCGTGATGGGCATTCTGCTGCATGGTGACGCTGCCTTTGCCGGGCAGGGCGTGGTTTATGAAACGCTCGCGATGAGCCAATTGATCGGCTATCGCACCGGGGGCACGTTGCATATTGTCACCAATAACCAGATCGGCTTCACCACCGTGCCGGCGCATGCCTATTCCGGTTTGTATTGCACGGATGTGGCGAAATCCGTCCAGGCGCCGATCCTGCATGTGAATGGCGATGATCCGGAAGCGGTGGTATTCTGCGCGCGCCTTGCGTCAGAATTCCGCATGGTGTTCGGCGCGGATGTGGTGCTGGATATCGTTTGCTATCGCCGCCATGGCCATAATGAAAGCGATGAGCCCGCCTTCACCCAGCCGCTGATGTATAACCGCATTCGTGAAATGCGCACCACGCGCAATCTTTATGCGGAACGGCTGGCGCAGGAAGGATCGGTGCCGGCTGAATCCTCCAAGGCGATGCTCGATGCCTTCAATGCGCGCCTGGAAGAAGCCTTTGAAGCTTCGCAAGCCTATCGTCCGAACAAGGCGGATTGGCTGGAAGGCCATTGGTCCGGCCTGCGCCCGGCGGGTTCAACGGATGAGGCGGAGCAGCTTGAAGCAACTTCGGTCGCGCCAGAGACGCTGAAGGAAATTGGTCTCGCGCTGTCGCGCGTGCCGGCCGAGTTCGGCGTCAATTCGAAAATCGCGCGGCAATTGGAACAAAAGCGCCAGGCGATTGAAACCGGGGAGGGGATTGATTGGGCCACCGGTGAGGCTTTGGCCTTCGGGTCCCTGTTGCTGGAAGGCCATCGTGTGCGCTTGTCCGGTGAGGATGTGCAGCGCGGTACCTTCAGCCATCGCCATGCGGTCTTGATTGATCAGGCGACGCAGGCGGAATACACGCCGCTCAATAATATCCGCGCAGGTCAGGCGAAGTTTGAAGCCTTCAATTCGCTGCTCGCGGAATTTGGCGTGCTTGGCTTTGATTACGGCTATTCGCTGGCCGATCCGAAGACGCTGGTGCTTTGGGAAGGGCAGTTTGGCGATTTCGCCAATGGCGCGCAGGTCATCATTGACCAGTTCATCGCCTCGGGTGAGACGAAGTGGCTGCGCATGTCGGGCCTCGTGATGCTGCTGCCGCATGGCTATGAAGGTCAGGGGCCGGAACATTCCTCGGCCCGGCTTGAACGCTATTTGCAGCTTTGCGCTGAACGCAATATGCGCGTCTGCAATTTCACGACGCCGGCCAATTACTTCCATGCGCTGCGCCGGCAGATGAAGGCGAATTACCGCAAGCCCCTGGTGGTGATGACGCCGAAATCACTGCTGCGGCATAAGCTTGCCATCAGCAATCTCTCGGAATTTGGCCCCGGTAGTGGGTTCCGTTACGTGATTGATGAGGTGGATAAGATCGCGCCGCCCAAGAAGGTGCGTCGTGTCATGCTCTGCACCGGCAAGGTCTATTATGATCTGCTGCAGGAACGCCGCGACAAGGGCATCACGGATGTCGCGATTGTGCGGCTGGAACAGCTTTACCCCTTCCCGCGCATCAGCCTGCCGCGCGTGCTGGCGCAATATGGCAATGCGGAAGTGGTCTGGTGCCAGGAAGAGCCTGAGAATATGGGCGCGTGGAATTTCGTGGATCGCCGCATTGAAAGCGTGTTGAAGACGTTGGATATCAAGGCGAAGCGCCCCGACTATGTGGGCCGGGAGGAGGCGGCGAGCCCTGCCACCGGCCTTGCCAAGGTGCATCAACAACAACAGGAAGCATTGGTGCGCGCGGCCCTGGCGGGCTGACGCGTATTGGTTTTGGAACGGATCGATCAATGACCAATATTGTCGTGCCCAGCCTGGGCGAAAGCGTCTCAACCGCCACCGTCGCGCGTTGGCTGAAAAAAGCCGGTGAAGTCGTGACGGCGGATGAGCCCTTGGTGGAGCTTGAGACCGATAAGGTGACGGTGGAGGTGAATGCGCCGGTGGCCGGCGTTGTTGCCGCCATTGCCGCTGATGCTGGCGCGGAAGTCGCACCCGGCGCTGTGCTGGGCAGCATTCAGGCCGGTGCTGCCGCTGGTGCCGCCAAGCCGGCAGCCGCGCCTGCGCCGGCGCCCAAACCTGCCGCAGCACCCGCACCCGCTGCACACCCTGCTGGCCATGCGCCACTGCCGGCGGCGGCGAAGATGATCGCCGAAGCGGGCGTTTCTGCCGCCGCGATTGGTGCAGGCTCGGGCAAGGATGGGCGCATCACCAAGGGTGATGTGCTGGCCTATTTGGCGCAGCCGGCTGCCACGCCGGCACCCGCACCCGCCGCGCGGCCTTCGCGCGCGCCGGAAGCGGGTGAGGAGCGCGTGAAAATGACGCGGCTCCGTGCCACCATCGCGCGCCGCTTGAAGGAAGCGCAGAATACGGCCGCGATGCTCACCACCTTCAATGAGGTGGATATGTCGGCTGCCATGGCGCTGCGTTCCGAATATCGCGACGCCTTTGAAAAGCGCCATGGCGTGAAGCTTGGCTTCATGTCCTTCTTTGTGAAGGCGTGTATTGCCGCGCTCAAGGAATTCCCGGCGGTGAATGCCGAGATTGATGGCGATGAGATTGTCTATAAGAACTTCGTGCATATGGGCATTGCGGTTGGTGGGCCTTCGGGTCTGGTGGTGCCGGTGCTGCGCAATGCGGATACGATGGGCTTTGCCGAAATTGAAAAGCGCATTGGTGAATTCGGCAAGCGCGCGCGTGATGGTGCCTTGAAGCTTGAGGAATTGGCCGGTGGTTCCTTCACCATCACCAATGGCGGCATTTATGGTTCCTTGATGTCCACGCCGATTTTGAACCCGCCGCAATCGGGTATTCTTGGCATGCACAAGATTCAGGATCGCCCCATGGCGTTGGCCGGCAAGATCGAAATCCGCCCCATGATGTATATCGCGCTATCTTATGACCACCGCATTGTGGATGGTAAGGAGGCGGTGAGCTTCCTTGTCCGCGTAAAGGAAAGCGTCGAGGATCCACGCAGGCTGATGTTGGACATTTAGTTTTGGGATCCAAGGGGGGTTCGCCCCTTGGCGGGTGGGTACGGGAGGGCCGAGCCCTCCCGTTTTCGTTTTCAGTCAATACTCAGATTCAACCGCTGCACCCATTCCTTTTCATACTCCACCCGCGCCTTCACAAAGGCCAGGTAATCCGCGGTATTGAGATATTCGCGTGGCATATCCCAGCGGCGCACCACGGCTTGGGTTGATTCATCCTCCCAGGCTTTTTTGAAGCTGTTGTGAAGGATTTCGA